>QHNF01000418.1 GCA_003218345.1 Verrucomicrobiota bacterium
GCCGAATAACCGATTTACGTTGCGTAGAACCTGACGCGTTCTGGTCCGCTAAAGATTTAACTCGGGCTTACGTATAATATCACTTTGTACGATGGATTATAAAAGCTCTGTCCTCTTTTGAAAAACCCACTTTGGGATAGTACTCCATTGCTGTTGGAACAGACAATAATAAGATCATCGATTCGTCCCCAACTTTTTCTTTAGTAAGTTCAATAAGCTTCTTTCCAATACCTGACTTTTTGTAATCCGGATCCACTGCAAGGTCAGCAAGATAACAGCTCCAAGCCCAGTCCGTAATAGATCGGGAAACACCAACTAATTTTTCATTGTGCCAGGCAGTGACAATTAGATTTGAATTTTCATACATTTTTCTAATTCTTTCCTGATCGTTTGTCGGTCTGGGAAGCCCTGCCCTATTATAAAGTTCAATTACTTCCTGTGCAGTAGGTACAGCATCAAACCCGTAAGTTATTTCCATGTTTAAAATATTTTTAATCGCGTCTTATCCTCGTTCAGTTCGATGGGCCTGGCCTTACTCCTCGTTGAACCAGTTTGGGTATTACCGAGGTAACGGGGTTGGCAAAATCCAAAATGCTCCAGTATTGCATTAGCCTGTTTTCTACCGGCGTTTCCACTTATGGCAATTGTTACAGGTGAATTCTTTGAAGTCAGTTTTGCGTCCTGCGCCATGAAATACGACAGCAAAAAGCGATGGAGCAAATTTTTCTATCTCCGCGCTCCAGTTGCTTCTGGACGACGCGCCCGGCGGTCGCGCCCTACCAGATTATGAAACGATATTTAGTCACAGGCGCGAGCCGCGGAATTGGCCGCGCCATTGCGGAGAAACTGGCGGCGTCCGATGTTGAGTTGCTTCTGCACGGGCGCGATACCGTGGCCCTGGCAGACGTGTGCAATTCTTTAAAACCTCGCTGCGCACGCGTGGTTCGCCTGATCCACGATCTCGCCGTTACATCCGGCGTTTCCGATCTCATAGCTCAAGCTGGAAAGGACCCGCTTGATCTGCTGGTCAATAACGCCGGTGTTGCAATTGTGAAACCATTTGGCGAAATCACGCGGGTTGAATGGGAGCAGACGCTGGGCGTGAATGTTACAGCCCCATTTTTATTGACGCAGCATCTAGCTCAAAACATGCCGCCAGGTTCAAGCATCGTGAACATCCTATCAATTGCCGCGAAGACCGGCTTTCCTAACTGGAGCGCCTATTGCATGAGCAAGTTTGCACTCGAGGGATTTTCGCAATCCGTCCGCGAAGAACTGCGTGACCGCAAAATCCGTGTCATCAACGTTTATCCGGCCGCTACTGACACGAACATATGGAATAACATCGAAGGCGAGTGGCCACGTAAAAAAATGATCTCGCCGGAGGAAGTTGCCAGCGCAGTCGCGTATGCGCTCTCACGGCCCGCGGAGGTAGCCTTGGAGAATATTACTCTCTCCAACCTGACTGGAAATCTCTGATTCGTGGCGCAAGTTTGCTGCGCACCATGATCAAAGCGCTGCAAAGCGAACTCGGCATCAATGTTATCGCCTCGATCATTGCGTCGGTCTTCTTTCTCGCTGCAGGCTTTCTTTGGGGGAAATATAAGGAACGGCGTCGAAAGTTTGGCAGGAATCTGGAAGAGTACGATTTCTATCCATTCACGATCACCCGCGAGAATTTTGGCGAATTTAGCCTGAAAGATTTTCGGCTGGGGATGCATTATTTTCTCAGAAACGAAGATCGCACGGCGGCGCGGCAATTGATTTTTATCGGTGAGCAAAACAATGTGCGCGATCAGCTGGAACCCGCGGAACAAAAGGTTTATGCGCAACTTTTTGAGAAATATGGCGGTAAAAAAATTGCCGACGACACGACCGAATTCCTTGAAAATTATGTGCGGCTTGTGCGACTCATCGGCAAATCGTTTCCTACTGGCTGACCCAGCGCATTCGCTGATTGTGCTGGAAAACAATGTGACTGGCCGACACCTGCGCGATGGCACGACCAACTTGCTGATCGATCTGAAAAAGCGGCAGCTGCAGAACGAAGACAAACTGAATTACGAACTGAATATCGGTTCGCGGAAATTCAAGTGCACGACTATTCCGATTGTGCGCAAGGAATTTGGAATCGTCGGTGCGATCTGCATCAACATCGACGCTAATTACATTACCGAGGAAGTGCTGCAAGATGGACAACGAATCGAAACGTGGTTCCGGAACTTTCTTCGCACGGACGTGCAGCTCGACGAGAATATTCTGAGCAAGGACGAATACGTAAAGGCGCTGAAGGGCAAACGCCATTTCAAAGACGAGGCGTTTTGACGCTCGCACTCACCACGTTTGTCATTCCGAGCGCAGTCGAGGAATCTCTAATTTCAAAAAAACTAACGTCCAGAGATGTCTCGATTTCGCTCGACATGACAACGGGAGACGAATGCGCAAAGGCGTTAAACGTAAGCGGCATTTCAAAGGCAAAAGCTTTGAGCGGCCGTCAAACCACCCGTCATTCTGACCGAAGCGAAGCGGAGTCGAAGAACCCCGTAGTTTTGCGTCTAAGATTCTATCGCGAGAGTCCTCGATTGCACTCGGAATGATACAAACGGATGGACGTTTGTGTCACTTCGGTGATGCGTGCAGTGTCGCCTGGTATCCCGGCTTTTTGTGATATTCTACCAATCGGAATCCCCAGCTAATCAGCGTTGAAAGATCATTGGTCATCGCTTTCTTCGCGTTCAAGAAT
>QHNF01000415.1 GCA_003218345.1 Verrucomicrobiota bacterium
CACCTCAATCCTATCCCAAAGGGAGAGGTGATCCCTTCTCCCTGAGGGAGAAGGCTAGGATAAGGGTCCTTAGCTGGAAAGACGCTGGCAATTGGTGGTCTGCGCTCGCGCTTTTTATCTACGCCGCTGCCTTTTCATTTGCGTATGTCGATCTTTCAGCTGGAACGGGCGCGTTGCTTTTGTTCGGCGCAGTGCAGGCCACGATGATTCTCTGGGGCCTGCACAAAGGCGAACGATTGGATTTGATCCAGATCGTCGGCTTCATCGTTGCCGTGACCGGCCTCATCGTCCTTGTGTCTTCCGGACTTTCGGCTCCCTCATTAATTGGTTCGATCCTGATGCTGGGAGCTGGCGTGGCCTGGGGTATCTATTCATTGCGCGGCAAAGGAGAAAAAAATCCGGCCAGCGTGACTACCGGAAATTTTGTCCGCGCGGTTCCGTTCGCGGCTGTTGTCAGCATCGTTTTCATTCGGCGGCTACATGTCGACGCTGGAATCAGCTACGCCATAATCTCTGGGGCGATCACGTCGGGTCTTGGTTACGTGATTTGGTACAGCGCACTACCGGGCCTGAAAGCTGCCAGCGCCGCCACTGTCCAACTTAGCGTCCCGGTTCTCGCCGCCACCGGCGGAATACTATTGCTGGGCGAACCGCTTACCTTGCGTTATCTCCTCGCGTCCATCGCGATCCTGGGCGGAATCGCGCTCGTCGTGCTGGAAAAGAATCGCGCGCTCTAGATTTTCCGAGGCATCAAATTTACATGACATTCAAACCCGACGATCTTTTCGAAATCAAGATCAGCTATTATGAAAGACGACAAAGACAACATCCAACTCCGTGCGGTAGAAGATCACGATGGCATACTGACCATTCGTGGCGGCGGCGCCCGCAGAGATTGGAACGGCATTCATTATAAGCAGGGCATGTCCGCCAAAAATGTTGGCACAAGGAGCCTGTCAGCCAACATCGCCACGATACCTCCGGGCGGCGTCGCGTATGCGCATATTCACGTCGGCTTCGAGGTGATCCTTTATATCGTCGAAGGAAAAGTGCGCCACGAATTCGGACCCGGGCTCAAGCAGGTGCTTGAGAACGAAGCCGGCGATTTCATTTGCATCAAACCAGGCGTGCCTCATGAAGTCTTCAACATGAGCGACGCCGAACCCGTCGTCGCTTTTGTCGCCCGCTCATCCGCCGACGAGTGGGACAACATTATTCCTTACAATCGTAATCAGTCTGACTGATTCGTTGCCAATGCCAAAACATCTTGTCATTAGCACGAGCGGTAACCCCGACAGTAACAGCCGCCGCATTGGCCGCGTCGCGCTGGCGCATCTGCGAAAGCGAAAGGTGAACTGCGATTGGATCGACATCAGCGAAATGGACCTGCCCCTCTGCGACGCAAACAAATGTTATGCATTGCCAGGCTCCAAGAAATTAAGCAGCGCAATTAAAGCCGCGGACGGGATCCTGATCGCGGCGCCGATATACAATTACGATGTCGCCGCCGCCGCGAAGAACATGATCGAGCTCGCCGGCAGCGCGTGGGAAAACAAGGTCGTCGGCTTTCTTTGCGCGGCTGGCGGCGCTGCGAGTTACATGTCGGTCATGGCCTATGCGAACAGTCTCATGCTCGATTTTCGTTGCGTGATTATTCCCCGGTTCGTGTTTGCCACCGGAGACGCCTTCGACGGCGACAACATCAGCGACAAGAAAATCATCGAGCGCACCAAAATGGTGGCAGATGACCTGGTCCGATTCACTAAAGCGCTTCGCAGCTAAACTTCGCTCGAGATCTATGAGTTTAATCCACGCGGATTCTCCATGTCACGCCGCAGACCGGAAGTCGCGGGAGGAAGGCGGATGACCTTGCCGCTCCATCGGCCTTTTGTCAGGATCGCAGAATGAAGCATCTTCTTCTAGCCTGTCTTGTTCCAATGACGCTAACAGCTCAGAGCATGCAACAGCTCACCGAACAGTTGGGTAAAACTGTCCTGTACGGTGACATCGCACTTTCTCATGATGGTGCGCATATCGCATGGGTGCAGTCCACCGCCACAACAACATCAAAGCAGACCTATGTTCGTGGAACATCGGGAAGCGCGCCTGCAACACTCGTCAAAATTCCGATCACCGGTGAAAGGACCGATTTCGATCCCGCCTGGTCTCCCGATTCCAAGACGCTCGCAGTTTTTTCGAGCGCCGGTGAGAAAGAGCAGCGGCAACTATGGACAGTGAATGCTGATGGTTCCGATCCTAAAAAAATTACGGATCTAAAAGGATACGCGGCGCGCCCGCGTTGGTCACACGATGGGAAGCAGATTGCCTTTCTCTACATCGAAGGCGCGGGTGGTGGCGGGCCGTTGATGGCCGCACCAACTACGACTGGCGTGATCGATACCGCGATTCATAATCAGCGGATTGCCGCTCTCGACATTCCCAGCGGCCAGTTACACCAGGTTTCGCCCGCCAATCTGCACATTTACGATTACGACTGGTCGCCTGACGACAAAACGTTCGTCGTAACTGCCGCTCCCGGCCCGGGTGATAACAACTGGTGGATCGCGCAGATTTATACGATCGACATCGCGAAGGGGAACGCCACATCCATCTACAAGCCTTCTCTTCAAGTAGCCGTTCCGCGCTGGTCGCCAGATGGTAAGTCGATCGCCTTCATTGAAGGCTTGATGAGCGATGAAGGATTTCATGGTGGCGATCTCTTCACCATCTCCGCCGACGGCCACGAAGTGCGGAATCGCACAC
>QHNF01000061.1 GCA_003218345.1 Verrucomicrobiota bacterium
CGGTTGTGCTGATCCTGAGCCATCTCGCAAATTGGGAGTTATTCGCGCACATCCTGCCGAAATACATCGGCTACGTCAGAAACAGCACCATCTATCAAAGGCTGGACAATCGCTTCATCGACGAACACGTGCGCCGGGTGCGGGGCCGCGCTGGGGTTGAGATGTTCGATCGCAAGGAAGGCTTCGATAAGGCAATCAAGCTGCTTCGCGACGGCGGGGCCATTGGAATTTTGAGCGATCAACATGCCGGCGATCACGGTGTGTGGGTCCCATTCTTTGGCCGTCTCGCATCGACGTCCCCGCTGCCAGCATTGCTGGCGAAACGCACCGGCGCAGCGCTGGTTGGCGTCGCGATTTACACCGATGGACGAGCGCGCTGGCGGATCGTTATTTCGCCAGCATTGGAAGACAACGAGGAATCGGTGGGATCGCTTTCCGCAAAAACAAATCAACTCATCGAACAGCAAATCCGTCGCGCCCCGGAAGATTGGTTTTGGGTGCATAATCGCTGGAAAACGCCGCGGCCCAATTTTCTTCTGGCGAGATATAAACGTGGCGTCTATTTGCCGCCCCACCTTTCCGCTCAAAATTTGAAGCCGTTTCGAATTCTCATCCGCTCCACCAATTGGCTGGGCGACGCCGTGATGGGCGTGCCTGCAGTCCGTGCGATCAAGGAGGGGCGTCCTGATGCTGAAGTCACAATTGCTGCGCCGGCGAAGGCTGCGCCGATGTGGAAGCTCGTTCCAGAAGTGGATGCGATCATTCCTCTGCCAAATAGTTCGCTCTTTGCAGCTGTCCGTGCGCTTCGACAACAACCGGCTTTTGATGCTGCGATTCTTTTCCCAAATTCACTGCGTGTTGCTCTTGAATCTTGGCTGAGCGGCGTTCCGCGCAGGATTGGTTATCGCGGTCATTGGCGGAGGTGGCTGCTGAACCAAACCGTGCGTGAGCCGCGAAAACCGGGGCCACTTCAGCATCAATCCAACCGATATCTGCGTATCGCACAGGATTGCGGCGCAGATATCGCTTCCATTGCTTGTGTAGGGAATGCGGTTCGCTTCCCTACGGACGTTGACAGCGTCTCCTACAGTTCTGCGCGACCGACTTTCGATCTTGCGAAAGCGCGCCTCGCCCTTTGCCCGGGCGCCGAATATGGACCGGCCAAACGGTGGCTACCGGAGCGTTTCGCCGAGGCGGCGTTCGCCATCGCAGAAAAATTGCCGGTGCAATGGGTCCTTTTCGGAACCGCTAGGGACTCAGCAATCGGCAAACAGATTGCGACCGCGGTGGGCGATCAATGCGTGAATCGGATCGACCAGACTACGCTCGATCAACTTATCAACGAGTTGCGCGAATGCCGTTTATTGCTCACCAACGATACTGGCACGATGCACCTCGCCGCATTGCTCGGTGTACCGGTCGTGGCCATCTTCGGTTCCACCGAACCGTGCCTCACCGGGCCGCTCGGCAACAGTCACATCATCCTGCGACATCACGTTGAATGCAGTCCCTGCTTTCTCCGCGAGTGCCCAATCGACTTTCGCTGCATGAAAGCGGTAACTGTGCAGGAAGTCGTGCGAGCTGTTCTGTCGCTGTTGAAGATGTAGTTCCTTAGCTCTGTAAAGTCGGCGCACGAACTGCGCCGCCTACGCGGCGGCTTCCGTGGACGATTGGCGTTGCTTTCGAAAGAATTTCGGGATGATTGTTAGCCATGCCTGTCAATGTGCCGCGAATCCGCACAGAAGTGCAGGTGATGTTTTTCGATACCGATTGCGGAGGGGTCGTCTCCAATATCGCTTATTTGCGTTTTATCGAGATCGCGCGGACACGCCTCGCCGAGGAACTCGGTCTCGCCCTCGTGGAGATGGCCGAGAGGCGAACGTATCCGGTGGTGGTGCGCACCGAGATTCATTATCGCCGCGCAGCTAAGCTCGGGGATCGGTTGCTGATTGAGGCGTGGTTGGATCGGCTGGAGCGCGTGCGATTCTGGTGCGCATTCCGAATCACGAGACCGGAAGACAACGTGCTGATCGCCGATTGCCGCCAGATGCTCGCGCTGGTCGAGATGCCAGAGGGAAAACTGCTGCGTCTGCCTGAGCATTGGGAAAAATATGGCAGGACGGATTCCATGGAGTCCCTCAAAGCGGAACGACGAATCGAAATGGTTTCTGGAGAAGAATGCATTCAATGACCGCAGGCGCGCAAACTTTAAGCCTTGAAGAAACGTTGCTCGAGCCGCCGGCGCTGGCTCCGCCGCCCACGCGCCACGCGCTATTGGTGATTCTGATTGCGTTGGCGGCGCTGTTGCACGTGGCGACAATCGGTTCCGGTGATCTGTACAGCCAGACGGAAGGGCAATACGCAGGAGCAGCCCGCGAGATGGTCGAAACGCATCAATGGCTTCTGCCCACTAACGATGGCGCACCGCGCTTGCAAAAACCGCCAATGCTCTACTGGCTCATTATTGTTTCGTTCAAGCTCTTTGGCGTCAATGCGGCCGCTGCCAGACTCCCGGTCGCGCTTGCAGTTGTCGTCTCCGTTGCCCTGATTTTTCTGATTGGGGAAAGGCTCACCGATTACTGGCGCGGCTTCATCGCCGGTCTGATTTATCTCAGTTTTTGCGGCACATTTCTGCTCGCGCGCATCGTGATGCCCGAACCGCTTGTGAGCGCATTTTTTGCAGGCGCGATCTTCTGCGGAGTGTGCGGCTATCAGGGTCGCCGTCGTCGACGAGCCTGGTTCGTCGGCTTTTGGATTTGCTCCGCCTTTGCCTGTCTGACCAAAGGTTTGCTCGGAATCTTTTATCCAGCAGCGGTTTTCCTTTTGCTTTCAGTATTTTATAGAGAAGCCCGCGTGCGCTTTCGCGCGCTGCTGCGCTGGGATTCCTTGGTGATTTTCATGTTGATTGTCGCGCCCTGGCACATCTGGGCGGAATGGCATTTCCCCGGGTATTTTCATTACATCGTTAGCTCAGAATGGTCGGGGCATTTGCGCGGGCTTTCTGATGCGACGCACGATTATATCGGCATGCCCACTTACCAGTTTGTGATCATGCATCTGGCTTGGTGGTTTCCGTGGTCGATCGCGCTGTTGCCCGGCCTGATTTTCGCCTGGCGGCGCGTGATGCGACCGCATGAGATTGATTTCAACGCAGCGTTGCCGCTTTGTTGGATGGGCGTCGTCTTTGTTCCGCTGCTTTTCTTAGGCCAACGGCAGGATTATTATTCCATGAGCATGTGGAGCGCGCTTGCTCTTTGGGCGGCCGTCGCCTGGGACCGGATGCCACGGGGATTGCGCGCTGCGGGCGTAATCGCGGTCGGTTTCGTCGGCATTATGAGCGCAGCGGCAGCACTCTTCCTTGCCAATGCCGCCCGCGCTTTTAACGGAAACTGGGGAACGATGGACGCGCGTTGGACCGCTTGGAAGGCATTACACGACATGCCTGTTTCAACTTGGCTCGCATTTCGGCCTGTGCTCGCGATCAGTGGCCTGTCGCTAATCTCGCTGTCGCTGGTGGCGCTTTACCTTATTTCCAGAGGACGCGAGAGACTTGCAGCCATCGCTCTGGCTGGCTCGATGATTCCGGGCGGGCTTGGCATGATGGAAGGCGTCGCGCGAATCGCGCCTTATTTCTCACTCGCCGATGCGGCTCGATTTCTAAATCCGCGGCTGGATGCAGGGGGCGATGCGATTTTTGAAGGACCACTCGATGACAGTAGTAGCCTTATTTTTTATCTGAACCGGAAATTTTTCCTGGTTAACCAAAACCGCCAGAAAGAGGCGCCAATCGGCAAAGCGTCTATCGACATCTTTCTGAACGAAGACGCAGTCTTGGAGAAATGGGGCCGGGCCGATGCGGTTTATCTAATAGTCGAGCAAAGCCGGGCGAACTACTGGAGACAGCTACTGGCCGGCCACTTTCACATTTATCATCAGCTCACGACGTCAGGAACGTACGTGGTGCTTAGTAATCAGCTCTGAGTGGATGTGGATTGGTTAAAGGGCTTGCGAAGTTAGACGGGGACCTCTTCTCTCTTCAAACCACGTTGACTTCTTATCTGTCACCACCCCGTTTGAAAAATTCAGCTGCTGGCTTAATGTGCCCGCTCAGTTTCTAACTACATCTATGTCGCAACATCGCAGCTTAAAAGGGGCAAGCACCATCGCCGCCAGGCGCAATGTGCTGAAACGCTTCGAACGGGTCGAGGTTCTGAAAAAGCGGGGTCAGTGGAAGGACGGCAGCAAGGTCATCGGCCTGCCGAAAACGAAGCCGGATGTGTAGCAATGTGAATTGTTAAAACGTTACATCGTTGAATCGGCTGGACCAGTCACGATTTAACGAATCACATGCGTCTCAATCGCTTCCTTGCTTCCGCTGGGATCGGTTCGCGTCGCCGTTGCGACGAGTTGATCGCAGCGGGTCGTGTCATCATCAACGGCAAGGTCTGCACAAATTTCAGCGCGCAGCCGAGCGCGCGCGACCACGTCAAAGTCGATGGCAAACTTCTTCGCGCCGAGCCTCCGCTTACGATTATGTTGCATAAACCGGCCGGATTCATTTCGACTCGAAAGGATCCCCACGCGCGCGACACTGTCTTTGATCTGCTGCCCCCAAAATTTTCCCGGCTCTTCAACATCGGCCGTCTCGACGCGCAAACTGAAGGTCTGCTCCTTCTGACGAACGATGGCGAACTGGCGCAGCGGCTCACTCATCCCCGCTATAAAATCGACAAGGAATATGAGGTGACGTTGGATCGGCCATGGGATTCTGCACTCGCGCCGAAATTACTAAAAGGAATTTTTCTGGCAGGCCAGGGCGCACGAATCGAGCGACTCCATCCTGTTACACCCACGCATTTGCGCGTTGTCTTACGGCAGGGCATAAATCGGCAGATTCGTCGCATGTT
Organism: Verrucomicrobiota bacterium; assembly: GCA_003218345.1. Lineage (GTDB taxonomy): Bacteria > Verrucomicrobiota > Verrucomicrobiia > Chthoniobacterales > UBA10450 > Udaeobacter. Next base: position 4,908 of record QHNF01000061.1, read on the forward strand.
CGAAGCTGTCGGATACCACGTGAAGCATCTTCTCCGCGTACGAATCGGAAATCTTCGGCTTTCCAATTTGCCGCGCGGGCATTGGCGGGTCCTAACGAAACGCGAAATGGAATCATTGCAGCAAGGACCGACGGTTTTCCGCCCGCGGACTAAAGCGAGAAATGAAATTAGACGATTGTAACGCGCTGATCACGGGAGCTTCCGCTGGGATCGGCCGCGAATTTGCGCGGCAACTCGCCGGCCGCGCGCGATCGCTCACCTTGATAGCGCGACGCAAGCAAGAGCTAAATGAGTTGCGCGAAGACTTAAAGCAGCAACATCCAAATCTCAGCGTTCACGTTCGCACAACCGATCTCGCCGATCTTGCGCAGCTGAACGATCTGCCGGCATCGCTCGAGCGCGAAAAGATCAACGTCGATCTTGTAATCAACAATGCCGGACTCGGCGATAGCGGTCCCTTCGCTACGAGCGATCCGATTCGGAACGAGCAAATGACGCTCGTGAATGTGGTCGCCCTTACTTCACTCACGCGCCAGCTGCTTCCGCGAATGGTCGCGAAACAACGCGGCGCGATTCTAAATGTTAGTTCGTCGGCTGGTTTTCTTCCGATCCCCGATTTTGCGGTTTACGCTGCGACCAAAGCCTACGTCACAAGTTTCTCCGAAGCGCTTCGGGCCGAACTCCGGGGAACAGGCGTGAGCGTCTGCGCCCTCTGTCCCGGCCCTGTGCACACGCAGTTTCAGGAAGTCGCCAAACGCCCGGACGCTCAGCCAGACCGTGGCCCGGAGTTGGTCTTCGTTCCGGTCGAACAAGTCGTGCGCCATGCGCTTGCCGCACTGGAAGCAGACCGCCCGCTCGTCATTCCAGGATTTGCAATGAAGCTTGGAATGTTTCTCGTCCGATTAGTGCCGATGCCGATGTTGCGGTTGCTATGGCGGCTCTCACCGAGGCGAGGCCGAGCTGGGGAGAAGTAGTTGTATAAGTCGATCTCCCTCACCTCTCCTGCCGTACGTGTTTAGCGCCAGAGGCGCTATCTCACTCGAGCTGGGCGTCGCCCCAGGAGTTCGATTCCCGTGGAAAAGCGCTGAAAAGCGCGATTCATCCCGCTGACTAGTGCTCAATCCCCACACAACGCTCGTCGAAATCAATGCCGTGCCTGCGCAACAACCCACGATATTCTTCTTGAAACGTGCAAGGCCGATGGTGAATTGCGCTTTCAGCGCTTGGGGGTTTTGGATCTCTACGAATCCTTGGACGCTGCCCCAGCTTACAGTGAATGTTGCGCCTCTGGCGCTAAACAGATGCCTTTGCCGTAGGAGCGGCATGTAGGAGCCCTACGCTTTGCGCTGATGCCGCTCCTAACGGAGCTTGAGCGTGTTAGTAACTGATCAAGCCATAATCATGTCGCGCCTGACGGCGCTGTCGTGATTATGAGCGCAGCTTTTCAACAGAGCCAAACCGCTTGTAGCGTCAGTACGGACTCTCTTCGTTCACGCGAAGTTGGCTAAAGATGAAACCAGTTATGCTCGCTCGCGAACACGACGCGATTGATCATGATTTCCGACGATGTCACAAACACCACGATGACCACGAGCACGACAAGCGGCAGAGCGGCATTGATCTGGCGGAACAAGCAAGCGATGCCGTAAACATAAAATAACGCGAATGGAATCAGTGCGCCGCTCAGCAATCGGCCAGACGTAAAATACGGATGCATCCGCGACGGATTAATGCAATTGCCGAAATCGAACTGAATCGACAAGAACGCCAGAAATCCAACCGATACAACAAAGCTCAAAGTGGCGATGCCTATACCTTGCCGCTGAAACCTGGAAAGCCCGGCCTTCTTTCGCAATCCAACCAGCGCCGCGCCGAGCAGCGCTAGGGATGAGATGGCATAGAACCAGTCGGCGGCTGGACAACTTAAGGGCTGTCCGTGCCATTTGACCTCTCCTCGCCAAAAACTCGTGATGACGTTCCACCAAAACACCCAAAAACCTCGTGGCATAAAAATTGGATGTTGCCACCAATCGGCAAACGGTTTCCGCGTCCAACCAAGCAGCGTGATTTTCGCGGCCGATCCGGTCACGTCACCAAACTGATACTTTGTCCAGATCACCCAGGCGCCAATCGGGATTGCAGTGCAAAGAACCAGCGCCGCAGATGCGACAAGGGCAGCGCCCGCTCTTTGTCGAATGAACGGCCACAGCTTTGCAATGATTGCAACTAGCGCGATGGCGACCAGAGGCAAATTGGACAGCTTGGTCAGATACGCGGCTGCGATTGCCAGACCTGTGAGTGCTCCGAGCAAGAAGGTCGGTCTTTCGGTTCGCAACCACTGCATAACGCAAAGCAACAACGCGCCGAAGCAAACAGGCGACAGAACGTCGTTATTCATCGCGTAAAAAACGTTCTGAGGGATAAACGCGAGCAGCAGTGGCACGCCCAGACGCAAGTCCGCGCGCTCGGGCGCAACTGTGCGCGCGATCAGATAGCCGAGTAACACCATAGCAGCGATCAGCGGCACATTTAGGAAACGAATCCAGTATAGTGATTGAAGGCCTGCTAACCCGAGGTACTCGCCAACATGCCACCAGGCGCTCGCCAGGGCGTAATACAAAGGCGGCTGAGAAGATTCGAAATTGATTTCTGTGCTCCAGGCAGCTTTTGTCGCCGCAATCTCCGGCTCAACGTCCGGACTCGATTGCTTCCATAAAGGCGCCGGGAATTTCGCGCCGGGGAATTGATCCGGAGCGAACAGAAACTCCGGCGAGGCATACGGAACTATCCAGCTAAGGCTCTCCTCCTTGAGCGGATCAAAGGCGCGTGGCAGCCGAGCATGTGAATATTGCGTGATAAGATCGAAATGCAGGTCCTCATCGATATTGCTGAAAAACGGAAAGCCGGCCGAGAAAATAAAAACGCGAAGAGCCGCGACAAAACAAAGGAGTAAGACGAGCGCGAGTTCTTTCCGATTCGTCACCGTTGCTGAGTTGCGTGAGCGCACGATTCCAAAAAGGCAGACATGTTACTGCATGTTACACTCGTCCGCCAAACACGCTTTTCCGTTCGTGTTTTTAGTGTGTTTCGTGGGCATCTTCTTCTTATGTGTGCCATCCGCACGAACCGCTGACAGTCGCCAGGCTTGTGTGACATTTTTTGCTATGAGCGAAACAGTAACGGTCCGATTACGGGGCACAGAGAAGACATAATGGCAGCGCCCTGCTAGCGCAGTCAACAAGACGATCGTAGAGTATGGGGGCAACGCCGGCCAGTTCTCGCTCTGCGAAAAACACCTTTGCTCTGGCACACGCAACCGCGCCTCCGCCGACCAACGCGAATGTTCACCGGGCCTTTGCTCAGCGCCGCCGCCGCCGCACGCGCAGGTGATGATGTTCCATACGCCCATGCTGTAGCCCGCTTGAGGTCGCAGTCCCAGCCCTCAGTGAAAAATGGCTGGCTGCTTTCAGTGACCCCGGCTACAAGAAGGAAACTTATGTTGTCGATTCAAAAAATCCTCGGACACGATCAGAAGTTTTACGACCTGCTCGAGGCAAGCGCGCAGCAGGCGGACAACAGCGTGCATCATTTGATCGCGTTATTGGAGCGACTCGAGCAAAAAGAATCGCCCCAGAGTCTGGAGGAATTCGTGCGCAGCCGGCGTAAA
>QHNF01000416.1 GCA_003218345.1 Verrucomicrobiota bacterium
CACTGCGCGTGCCGATGAAAAATTGTTCGAGGCTAATGCAATCACTGAACGCTCTCGGCAAAGTTGAAGATGTAAGTGTGCAGCGCCAGGACCGCACGGGCGCGCAGATCGACGAGGCGAACGCACCGGCTGACATCTCGATCCAGGTTTACAGCCAGGGGAACATTATTTCGCAGGAGAGCGGCTTGCTTGCCACACTGCGCCGCACACTGGCGCAAAGCGCGGGCGCGATTACGTGGAGCTTGCGCATGATTGGGGTGGCCATCGCGTTTCTCGCGCCGTGGGCAGTGGTGCTTGTTGCAGTGATTTGGATTACGCGGCGCATCGCGCGGGCGCGACGGGCAAAGTAGCGTATGCGTCTCGCTTGCGCTTTTCCCTGATTCGCAAGCCAGAGGCTTGCGCTAGCTTACGGCGAGCCATATTTTATCGCACGGAGGTGCCGATGAAATCCCAAGGCGGTATTAGCTATAGCAACGCAGCGGTCGCTGCTTGTCCCAAACATTTACTCCAATTCGCAGTCGATCAGCGGTACGATGATTACACCCCGGTCGATCATGCGGTCTGGCGATTCATTATGCGCCAAAACACTTTTTTTCTCCGGGAGTTCGCGCACAAAGTTTACTTCCAGGGCCTTCTCAACACGGGCATATCCTTTGAACGCATTCCGCGCATCGAGGAGATGAACAATATTCTCGCGAAGATCGGCTGGGGCGCGGTGGCGGTGGATGGCTTTATCCCGCCGGCGGCGTTCATGGAATTTCAAGCTTACAAAGTCCTGGTGATCGCGTGCGATATGCGCCAAATCCATCACATCGAATACACGCCGGCGCCCGACATTGTGCACGAGGCCGCCGGTCACGCGCCGATCATTGTTGATCGCGAATACTCGAAATATTTGCAGCGCTTCGGCGAAGTAGGCGCAAAAGCAATGTCGTCAAAGAAAGATTTCGAGCTCTACGAAGCGATCCGACACTTGTCGATCTTGAAAGAGCAGCCGTACAGCGATCCTAAGGAAGTCGAGGAATCTCAAAAGCTGGTGGAGCACCGACAAAAAAATCTGGGCGAACCTTCGGAGATGGCGCTGCTCTCGCGTTTGCATTGGTGGACAGTTGAATACGGACTCATCGGCACGATCGAGAATCCAAAAATTTACGGCGCCGGTTTGCTTTCATCGATCGGCGAATCGGTCTCATGTCTGGAGCCCGCGGTGAAGAAAATCTCTTACTCCATAGACGCGCAGAATTGCGCGTTCGATATCACTACAAAACAACCGCAGCTTTTTGTTTGCCGCGATTTTCAGCATCTGAAAGACGTGCTGGAAGAATTTGCCAGCAAGATGGCCTATCAAGTGGGTGGACTTGAGGGAATCAACAAAGCGATTGAGTGCAAGAATGTTGCCAGCTGTGAGTATTCATCGGGACTGCAAGTCAGTGGTATTTTCGAGGAAGTCATTACGGACGAGAACAACTCGCCGATCTATTTCCGGACGACGGGCAAGAGCGCACTGGCATTCGGCAACAAAGAGATCGAGGGGCACGGAATCGATTATCACCAGGAGGGTTTTAGTTCGCCGGTTGGTAAATGGAAACAAACATCAACAGCTCCTGAGCTGCTCACTAACGATCAACTGCACGCGCTTGGAATCGTTGAAGGGAAGAAAGCGAAGATCGAGTTTCTCAGTGGCATTGTGGTCTCGGGCAAGGTTGAGAAAGTATTGCGTCGCGATGGAAAGTTGCTCGCAATCACGTTCTCGAACTGCAGTGCAAAATATGGGGACCGCGTCGTGTTCAATCCCGACTGGGGCGTTTACGACATGGCGATTGGCGAACGAATCAACTCGGTGTTTAACGGCGCGGCAGACAAGGATGCTTACAATCAAGTCGCGCTTGTTCCAAAGGAACGCACTATCAAAGTTCCATCGGATGTAAAGCGCAAACGGCTCGAAAATCTTTACGCACAGGTGCGTAAGATTCGCGAGA
>QHNF01000417.1 GCA_003218345.1 Verrucomicrobiota bacterium
GCGCAGTTGTTCGCAATCGAGTTCGGCGCCGACTGCGGGAAATTGTGCGCCAGCACCAGCATGATTTGCGAGGCGACTCTTGGATTGTACTTATCGCCAGAGCTGACGCCGCTAACGCGAGCTATCGTGCGCTGGAACATGAATGGTTGCGTCTGGCAAAACGCGCTTCTATTCTGCTCTGATGCTGGGATTGCTTCGTTTTTTCATTCGCATTTATCAATGCACGCTTTCGCCGCTCCTCTGTTTGCTTTCCGGTCCTAATTCCGGCTGCCGGTTTACGCCTACCTGTTCCGCATATTTTTTGGAAGCTGTCGAGGCGCACGGCATCGGCCACGGAAGCTGGCTCGGATTGAAACGAATGGCGCGATGCCAACCGTGGGGTGGTTGCGGCCACGATCCAGTGCCAGCACCCGGAAAATCCAGCGTCGGGCATCCAGTATCCAGGATCGGGTTAGGCGCCAGGGCTGACTGCGCTGAATAACCGCTTCGACAGGATTTATGGATCGAACTGCGTGGATTGTCGTTACCCTTTGCGTGATTGGACTAATTGTTTGGCAAATCTACGTCGTAAAACAGACACCACGCAGACCGGCGCCTGTCACAGTCGCTCAGCCTTCTCCGTCACCAGCAATTTCTTCGAGTATCGCGCCGCTGCCGGGTGCCCCGGCTCCGGTCCCGACTCCCACACCCGCCGAAGTGGCTGCGAGTTTCCCGGAGAAGATAGAAACGCTCCGTAATTCGGATGTCGAGCTGCGCCTGACAAATCGCGGTGGTGGAATTAAGGAAGCGGTCCTGCTCAAGCAAATAGCCGAGAAAGAACAACGCGTCGTTTTGAATTCGGCGCAGAGCGCGCCGATCGGCGCAATCATCGAGCAACCATCCGCGCCAACGTTTCCGGAGTTCACTGCATCTCCCGTGTCAGATTCTGCGGTGCAATTTGAGCGTATGACGGCCGAGCAAGTTGCTGTCCGGAAAAAGTTCTTTTTCCAACAATCTTCGGAGAACAAAGACAACTACGTGATTGAAATGGATCTCGATCTTGAGAATCGGGGGACCGAGCCATATCAAAGCGGCGGTTATTTTGTGGCGCTTGGATCCGCGGCCCCGATTCATCCCAGGGATTATCCTTCGTACACACGTCTGGGCTGGTGCATCGACGGAAGGGCCAAAGGTATCGACGTAGGTTGGTTTGGTAGCAGTGGCGGTTTTCTCGGCCTGGGTCAGCGCGCTGCGCGCCCCTATTATCAGGAGACGATCGCCGGCGCAGAATGGGTTGCGGTGAGCAATCAATTTTTCACCACCCTGCTCGCGCCGCTCACCGCCAAAGCGACCGGCGTTTGGGGCCGCCGTTTCGATATCGAGCGCGCGCCGGACCAAAAGCTGCTCGGCATCGAGGGTGCGCTTGGGATGCCGGGGTTTCAGTTGCCGCCCGGGCAAACCTACAGCGCGCGTTTCGAGGTCTATGCTGGGCCAAAGCTTTACCATCGTCTCGCGCAGCTTCCGCATAACGAAGCCGAGGTCATGGACTTCGGGATATTCAAGCTGTTCAAGCTGGTGTGTCAATTTCTGCTCAACTTCATGAACTTGTTGCACAGCTGGCTCGGGGACTATGGCCTCGCCATCCTGGCTCTCACCACCATCATCAAACTCACGCTCTGGCCAATTCAAAACAGAGCGAACCGTTCCATGCGGCAGATGGCTGCGCTCTCGCCGAAAATGCAGGAGTTGAAGGACAAATATAAAGATGATCCGACCAGGATGAACCAGGAGTTGATGAAGCTTTACAAGCAGTACGGCATCAATCCAGTCGGCGGCTGTTTGCCGATGATGATTCAAATCCCGATCTTTTTCGGTCTTTTCAAAATGCTCGGCCAGGCGGTGGAATTACGAAACGCAAAATTTCTTTGGGTGAAAGATCTTTCCCAGCCGGACACGATAGCGCACCTGCCGTTGCTCGGTTGGCCAGTCAACATCATCCCACTCTGCATGGCCGCGACTCAGATTTGGCTCATGGCCATGACGCCAAAGACAGGCGATCCCACTCAGCGCCGGGTGATGATGTTCACGCCGCTGATCTTTCTATTTATCTGCTACAATTTTGCCGCAGCTCTGGCATTGTATTACACTGCGCAGAACCTTTTCAGCATCTTGCAATTTTATCAGAACAAACGACAACCCATGCCGACGCTCGAAAAAGTTGTGCCTGCCGGAAAACGAAAGCGATGATGACCCCAAAGGACCTGCTCGACACCATGCTCGGTTATCTCGGTTTCGTTGTGCAAATCGAGGAAACCAGAAATGAGGGCGGCAACCCGACACTGCAGATTTATACCGAGGAAAGCCGGCGCTTGATCGGGCGTAACGGCGAGACGCTCGAGGCAATCCAGTTTTTGCTTAATCGGCTGCTGCAGGCCAAGGACAAAGATGCTGAAAAAGTGATCGTCGATTGCGAACACTACCGCTCCATGCGCGAAGATCGCATCGTGCAGCGGGTGCGCGAATTGGCTGACCGTGTGCGCATCACCGGCCGTTCACTTCAGCTTGAGCCGATGAATTCCTACGAACGGCGGCTCGTCCACAACGCTTTCAAAGATGATCCCGATGTCGCGACCTGGAGCCCTTCCGATTCGGCGCGCATCAAGCAGATCACGCTGGTTAAGCGCCAGCCAAAAAGAGAGACAGCCGCCCAAGGAAAAGCGATTTCCTAAGCGCCTTTAATTTCGTCGTTGGATGTTTGGCGTTGAGCGTTGGACGTTTTTGCATTAGACCGCGCGACGTCTGTTCCGCTTCCCGCGCGTACATCCGGCCGCCAGCGGAACTTTTGCAGAATCGGATTTGGTGTTTCTTCAACGGCACTGGCGATTATTTCGCCAAGCACCGGCGCGAATTTGAATCCATGCCCAGAATCACCCGCAGCAATTAATAATCCTTCGCGGTCCGGGTCGCGTGCGATCCAAAGATGTCCATCATGCGTATCGCAATACATGCAGACGCGCGTATGAACAATCGGCGCGTCGGCCAGCACGGGAAACGTCGATGACAAAAACTCGCGCAAATCTCTTTCCTCTTCAGCTGTCACTACGCGCTCGGAAGAATCCGGCGAGATCTCGCGGCCTGGACTGTGATTGGCAATCTTCACAACGCCGTCACGATTAATCGGGAAGCCGTAATAACCGGTCGTTGTAATGTCCGCCCCAAAAACCGGAAAACGTTCCGGCGCGAAGAGCTCAGGTTGCGAAGGCTTGAGGTGAAAGACTGGCTGTCCGCTGGCGCGAAAAAATTTCTTCGTAAACGGCAACAGGTACGGCGTCCACGCGCCCACCGCCATCAGTACGAGATCGCCTGCGATTCGTTCTCCATCGGCGAGAACAACTCCCGCGATGCGATCATCGCGTTCGTCCAAACACGAAAATCTGGCGGCTTCGCGCAGTTCAATCCCCAGCGATTTAGCGCGCTCAATTAATGTCGCGACGACGCGAGTGCTTTCCACGTAGCCCGCTTCCAATTCCAAAATACCATCGGGATAGAGGTTCGCGTTCCATGCTGGAAAACGTTTCCACGCTTGCGCGGAATTCATTCGCTCAATGTTATGACCGCGCTGTTTCAGTATTTTGAGACTTTCGTACTCAAAATCGCCCGGCTTCATTTTCCGCTGTCGGACGAACATCACTCCGACCTGGTGATACAACTCAATGTCGAAGACCTCGTGATACAATTCAATGCCGAATTCTTCATTCCATTTGCGCCAGAGTTTGACCGCGCGCTCGGCTAGGTCTGTGTAACCCTCATCCGGGCCATATGCCGCCCGAACTGCTTTGCTGATGTCAGTGGATGCTGCGAGCGGATGTGGCAATGGTCCCGGATCAATGAGAATCACTCGGTGGCCGCGTTTCTTCAATTCGATCGCAGCGGTCACGCCATTAATTCCCGCGCCAACAACGATCACTCTCGACATCTCAGAACAGGGCACGTTGTAGCAGCGTTTGTGTCAAGCCGATGTTGCTTATTTGCCAAAGGGCGAAGTAAGCACGT
>QHNF01000419.1:0-3961 GCA_003218345.1 Verrucomicrobiota bacterium
TGATGTCGATCTTGCGCGGGTTTACGGCGTGACAACCAAACGGCTGAACGAGCAGTTCCGACGCAATCGAAAGCGGTTTCCCAAGGATTTTGCGTTCCAGCTTACGACTGAAGAGAACAATGCCATCCGGTCACAACTTGTGACCGCATCGTCAGATCCGACCATGTGGTCGCAAATTGCGACCACATCGCGAAAGCGCCGACGGAAGACTCATCGTCCCTGGGCATTCACGGAACATGGAGCATTGCAGGTTGCAAACATTCTGCGAAGCGATCGCGCAATCGCGATTAGCGTTTATGTGATCCGCGCCTTTATCGAACTACGGGAAAAAGTTGCTACGAATGCCGCGATCCTGAAGCGTCTGGCCAAGATCGATCGAACATTGTTGCAGCACGACACCACTCTGCGCGACATCTATCAAAAACTCCTGCCGCTCCTCGCGCCTCCACCCGAACCGCCGCGTCGCCAAATCGGTTTCTCCATCATCGTAAGCCGCTTACGATGCAGCGGGCTATCTGGCAAGGTTTCAAGAATGCTGCCATAATTGCGGGAACGCCTCGGCCGCAAAATGCGCCCGGATGGCATAATATTGCAACTCTGCGCTGAATTCGTATCCGATCTGCTCGTTAATGGCATCAATAACTTTTTTGGCTGGTGAGCATAGGGACGTTTCTGCTAACGTTCCTTTGTTTTACCGCAGCAAAGCAGGACATTCAATCCCCCATGAATCGAATTCGTCGCAGAACTAAAAAAACATCTCGATCGAAAGACGACGGTAAATTCCACAGTCAGAAGTTTCGCGGTAGGTACAAGAACCTGGACTTGATGGCTAGTCTAATGGCGGCCCGAGAACAGGATCGAAACCGGGAGAACGAGCGACCCAAATAATCGGCGGTTCTTATGGGACACGAACGCGTTGGAGCTCTGCCAAAAACGGAACCATGGCAGAAAGTCGTTAAGAACATCGCCGATTTTGATGGAAACGAAGAACAATCTCGTCGAATTGCTAACCAGACTCTCGAGAATGTTCAGACTCGCTTCGAGTCAATCCAACGAGATCCGAACGTACGCGCAGCATTTAAGTTTTTGACAGAGCTTGCCGTTTCCGGAGCAGGCGGTCGCGCGACGTCCCTCAAACTTCCGGAAAATCCAACCGCTTTCACAATTGCTAAAGCACTCGATACCGTGGTACGGGCGCAGGACGGTTCGTCAGAATATGCAGCGCTCGCCAAGGCTGCGGCGACCGACGCAATCGCGAACTGGTATGCGCAAAATATGACTCAGCCTTCTTTATTCGGAACTCCTGAGCAGAATTCCGAGATTTGGAGAAAAGCTGGAACTGCAGGCGGCTTTTGCGAAATCGCCCGCCTTTTCTTCGCCAAATTCACCGAGCGATATCTCAACTATTTTTTGGAGCGCGAGGCATCCGCTGTCTCACGCACGATCGAGCAACGCGAATTGCTTCAACGGCAAATCAGAGATCAAATAGATGCTGTCTCCAAACACGCGTTTGAAACGGCGAGGATCACACAGTCCTTCGCGGCGGGTTGGTATAATCGTCACGCAAAGGACGCAGTGCCGACGGACGAAGAGATTGCCGGATTCTTAACAATCGCCTTCGGCAAACTGCGCGAAGATCTGGGAATGACGCCATGGGCAACCGCATACACCATCTCCTGTGCAACGGCGCAGATTTTGTAGTTCCGCGTAACGCAAAGAGTCTGCGTCTCGATTATAGAGCAGACAAGCAGCCAAACGTTAGGATTGAGTTGCCAGCCTTTGTCGAGCAGCTGCTTCATGTTCCGCCGCGACTCCTCGATCTTCTTGAAATTGCTGCCTATGTTTACTGCGCTGATCGCTGGAGTCATCGTGGCGGCAAATCTGCTGTAGAATATCACGCATGGAGTCGCGATTTTTTCTTCCATATTAAAATTCGCGACTTCGATTTTTGGTCGCAGCCGCAGATAACGCAAAAGCTGACCGAAACGCTCAGTTTTCTTTCAGGTGACCGGTCATTCGACTTCGACTTCCAACCTGGCCATGTCACACCACCTACGAGTCTCTTTGACTTGCAGCAAGTTTCGGTAACTGATCTCAGCAATAGCCGCATTGTTCTCTTTTCTGGTGGTTTGGATTCACTCGCGGGAGCTTATAACATCTTAAGTCACACTAGTGACCACGTTTGCCTCGTGAGTCACCGCTCATCTCAACCGCAGGTCGGCCGCACCCAAGATCAGCTGGCGTACTCATTGCATTCAAGATTTCCCGGTCGCGTTCAACACTACAAATTTTACTGCAATCTTACTGGTCAGCGCGCGGCGGAAGAGACTCAGCGCACAAGAATGTTCCTGTATTCAGCCATCGCCACGGCGATCGCAGCGACGGCCGGCGGAAAAGAGATCACGATTTTTGAGAATGGTATCACCTCTTTTAATTTTCCAAAAAGGCAAGATCTACTTAACGCGCGCGCCACGCGGACGACACATCCCAAAACAATTTCGGTACTGCAGAATCTTTTTAGAGCCACCGCTTCGGACGATTTTCTGATCGACACACCATTCATTTGGAAAACCAAAGCAGATGTCATTTCGGAATTGGTAGCGGCAAACGGAAGCACGCTAGCTCCGAGCGCCGTTTCCTGCAGTAGAACCTTTCTTTCAATTGCCGGTGCTAGCCATTGCGGCGAGTGCTCGCAGTGCATTGATCGGCGTTTCGCCAGCTATGCAGCCCGCATGGACGAACTTGATGACAGCGTTCCTTATGCGATGGATTTCATTAACAGTCGAATTTCGAACGACGAAGCCCGCACCACGCTCATTGATTACATTCGACAGGCGCATGAGTTCGCAACTTGGAACGTGGGTTACTTCGCGACCCAGTTATTCGCGCCAATTTTCGAAATGGTAGATCACGTTGGAGCCGCCACGGAGGAGGAAGCATATAACCGCGTCGCAGAGTTATGCCGCCGGCACGGTAAGCAGGTGATGAATGCAATAGCAAAGATGCGTGAGAAGCATGATCGATTGGAAGAAAAAGTCACTAAAGGGTCATTGCTGGCTTTGATCGCCGAGCGTGAGTACTTGAAACCTCCGGTGTTGCGCCTTGTGCAGGCTGTGTGTGATCGACTTAGTATTGCTATACCGCTGGCGTTTCAAACCAATCCTCCGAAAGATGAGCCCGATTTGAATGACAAGATCAGCGCGATTCTTAATTCAGATCGCGACAAGTTTGCTCGGGAACATCCGGCGGTTCGTTTCGGTCTTGCGACAGCAATTCCTGACCACTCTGCTGTGCAAGATGATCTAATGATCGAAACGAAGTATTTGCGTGGCTCCACAACACCGAGTCGAGCATCTGACGGCATGGCTGCGGACCTGATAAAATATCCTCCCGCAGCGCACATTCTTTTTGTGGTCTACGATCCAGGGCGCGCAATTAGCGATGATCAAACATTTCGCAATGCCTTTGAAGAGAAGGGGCGTTGTACTGTCTTTATCATCCGGTGACGAATTGCCATATGGAGATCATTGATCCAACTCCGAACGAAATTCCGTCAAAGTTGGCTCCTCTGATGGAGGCATTTCAATCCGCGCCATTTCACGGGGCGCCCGAGCGTTCCGATGAACTAGTTGCGCTCTACAATACATCAGTGCCGCTTCCGATGAGGTCGAATCACATGCCTTGCTCCTAAAACTGGCGAATAAAGCTGCTTGGACAGCCGATGTATACATAAATCTGGAAGACTTTCTTTCACGCCAAGGCTACGCCGCCGAGAAAGATAAGGTTTTTATCGCAGGCAAACGTCGCGAAAGAAGTCAGTTTAGAAGATGGAGTGGTGCTTGGATCGGCAGTTTCGTTCTCGATTGGTTAGTCGGATATGGACGTCGTCCTTGGCAGGCAGGAATTCCTTGCGTGTTCTTTGTTGCCTTAGGCTGTTTACTTTTTCCTCGGAGCAAGATGG
>QHNF01000419.1:3980-4850 GCA_003218345.1 Verrucomicrobiota bacterium
GGGGGAGGATCCTCTTCATGGTTACAGCCGTTTATGGTATAGCCTCGGACTATTCCTTCCCTTCGTGGACCTGAAATCTGATAAGGTTTGGAAACCGAATGAGAATGAGCGTTTTCTGAGGCACTACATGCGCGTCCACATTCTTCTTGGGTGGATCCTGATTCCGATTCTCTTGGCGGCCATCAGCGGTCTGATTAAATAAAGAGGTGATCGTTTCAGTAGCTGCCATCTACTGTCTTGCGCGGTCCGCGCCGATATCCGGGTCGACTCGAAATAATCGATCCTGAACAAGGCAAACACCCGCTCTCGTTTTCTTGATCGGGCATTATATTTTGGCGGCGTCCCGTTGGACTCTGCTCAGGGCAGGCCCTACCAACTCATTCACTTGCGCCTTCCCAGAGGCTACGGCGTGGCAGGTCCGCTCATTTCGGCCTTGCGGCCCGCCCTTCTATATCGCTCGATTCCCATCGGCTCCATTCTCTTACGGCCTGTCGCCGTACTACCATCGGGGCTCCGGCGTTTCACTGCCGTGTTGGGATTCTCTCAGTCCGCGATCAGAAAGCCGCGCTGGATGCCATCGAGTAAAAGGATAACGTCACCTGGGCAAGCTGTCTAGGAACTCGTGCACGATCTTCCAGGTTTGTTCCGGCTGTTCAAGCCAAGGCATGTGTCCACACTTGTTGATAAATTTAAGGACTGAATTCCTGATTAGCAGGTGCGCCTCGTCGATGTTTGCCTCTCCCGCCACATCCTGGCGGCCTTGAAGCAGCAGCACCGGCGCTGTGATCGCTTTCAACTTCGGGCGCAGATCAAACTCTCCCCCAGCTTTGAATGCGGGTATCACGTGTGAATTAAATTCATCCGGAGTGA
>QHNF01000420.1:0-451 GCA_003218345.1 Verrucomicrobiota bacterium
GTTGCACCGGTATTGATTCGGCGAATGCGGATCCGTGTTTAGCCGCAGTCGTAAATCTTGGTCGCGCTGATTTGCCCGCCACGCTTGGGCCCAACCAAGAAAAAAGCGCTGTTCCGGTGTGAATCCATCGATTTTTTGCTCGCGTGCCTGCGGGTTTTTCTCGAGCGCCTTTTGTAGCGCGGCATAAGCCAGCTTCAGGCCACCGATGTCCGCGATATTCTCGCCCTGAGTCAGCTCGCCATTGACGTGTGCGCCCGGCAGCGGCTCATACTCGGAATACTGTTGGACTACGGCCTTGGAACGTTCTTCGAACTTTGCAGCCGACTCTGGCGACCACCAGTCGCGCAAATTTCCAGCGGCATCGAACTGCCGGCCTTGATCGTCGAAGCCATGTGTCATCTCGTGCCCAATTATTGCGCCCATCCCGCCATAATTCACGGCGTCATCGGCT
>QHNF01000420.1:493-2714 GCA_003218345.1 Verrucomicrobiota bacterium
GTTGTAATACGCGTTGACCGTTGGCGGCGTCATTCCCCACTCGGTGCGGTCCACTGGTTTGCCGATTTTCTTGATGTCGCGGTTGACCTCGAAATTCGCGGACCGCATGGTGTTGAGAACGTATGGGCCTCTGTCGATCTTGAGCAGCGAGTAATCGCGCCATTTATCGGGATACCCAATCTTGACGTTCATGGCGGCAAGTTTTTTGAGCGCTTCCCGCTTGGTCGGCTCGTCCATCCAGTCGAGCGTTTTGATTCGATCAGCCAGGGCCGCCTTGAGGTTGTTGATCATCTCCAGTGCGCGCGTCTTGGCTTCGGGCGGGAAATACTCGGCGACGTAAAGCTTACCGAGCGCTTCGCCCAAAGCCTCATCAGTAGAAGCCACCACGCGTTTCCAGCGCGGTTTGATTTTCTTTGTCCCTCGAAGAACGCCTCCGCTGAAATTGAAATCTTCGTTTACAAAATCGTTCGACAGGTCCTCCGCCGCGGCATTGATCAAATGCCAGCGCAGATAAGTCTTCCAATCGTCAATCGACGTATTGGTAAAAGCCGCGTTAGCCGCTTTGAAGAACTCCGGCTGATGGACATTGATGTCGCCGGGCTCGACGAGGTTAACCTCTTTAAAATAATCTGCCCAGTTCCAGTCCGGCGTTAGCTTTTGCAGATCGCCCTGCGACATTTTGTTGTAGTTCTTCTGAGGATCGCGCAGCTCCACGCGGGTGCGCGATGCTTTTGCAAGAGACGTTTCCAACGCCATGATCTTCTTTGCGTCACCACCAGCTTTGCTCGCGGGTTCGCCGAGCAAGGTGAGCATTTTCGTGACATGCTCGATGTATGCGGTACGCTTCTTTTTCGAATCCGCATCAGTCTTAATGTAGTAATCGCGGTCCGGTAGCCCGAGACCGCCTTGCACTGCCTGTGCAATTTCCCGGGTGCTGTCCTTCTCATCCGGACCCGAGCCAAACTCAAAAAACGCGCCGACGCCGATCATATGCAGGTTCGCGATAGCCTTCAGGAGATCGGCACGATCTTTGATCGCATCGATACGTTTCAGCTCTTCTGCCAGTGGCTTGATTCGCTCGGCTTCAATTGTTTTCTCGTCCATGCCGCTCGCGTAGAAATCGCCTACTTTTTGGACTTCCGGCGCCGTCTTCGCGTCGACGTGAGTATTGGCGGCCTTCTCTGCAATCTTGTGAAGAGCGTCGTTGTTCTTTTCGGCCAACGCTTCGAGGCTGCCCCAGCGTGAATATTCCGGCGGCACCGGATTCTGTTTCAGCCACGCGCCATTTGCATAAAGATAAAAATCGTCCTGCGGCTTTACTGACGTATCGATGTTCTTCGGATCCAGAGGCGGGGGATTCTGTTCAGTTGGCGCGATCGTTGGAGCAGGCTGCGCGGCTGGCTCTGTCTGTGCCTGCGAAGCCAATGCGCCAAGGAGCGCGACGAGGATAAAAACTAATGATTTCATGGTTTGAGAAAAACGAATGCTCCGGGTTATTTAATCCGGATTAGACCTTCCAAACACAGTTCCGTTGAAGCAGCACCTCGCAGCGACGGCAAAAATCCGGGTAGCGCACTGCGTCTCGCGATCGCGAACTTTCCTGGAATTTTCAGTTTCATCGCGCTGAACTCGTCAAGCAAAGATCGTTTCGGCGCGACGCCGAAAGTCCGAGCCGGACTGGCATCTGTACGCGAAACGCGTGTGCTAGCCCAGAGTGATGTTCGTGCTACAGCTGCTCGAGCTTATAGCCGCGCTTCTCTAGCAGTGCGATAACGCTGTCCGGCCCGGAAAAATGCAGTGCGCCTGCTACAATCGCCGTCGGTTTGCCGCTTTTCAGCTCTGCCTCGATTCGCGGAATCCATTTGATGTTTCGTTTTTCGACAAAGCGCGCCGCAATCCAGGGAGCTTCTTTGCGCAGGTGCGCGTCTCCTGCCCAAAGCGCGGCCGTATCACCACTTCGCCACGCCTTGTACATCTTGATGAATTCCTTTGCGCCATCCTTTGGCTGAGCAATGGCATCTCGCAGAATGAATTCGCCATCGCGATCTGACAGGCCGCCGAGAACTGCTACATGCTCATCCACCGATTCTAGACCGGCTATCTCTTTTCCCGTTCTTTTGGCGCGATCGACGAAATAATTGTCCAAACCATGAGACGCGGAACTCCTGCTGTAAGTTGCCGGGCCGACGAGGTGCTGTGCAATCCACCACGGCTTATGGCG
>QHNF01000062.1 GCA_003218345.1 Verrucomicrobiota bacterium
CTGCGCGATGTTGCGATCATGGAGTTGTTCTACAGCAGCGGCTTGCGGCTGAGCGAATTGGCTGCGCTCGATGTAGCCGATGTCGATCTTTACACGGAGTCAGTCCGCGTATTCGGCAAGGGCCGCAAGGAGCGTGTGTGCCCCGTGGGCTTGCCTGCGCTGGAGGCGATCTCGCGCTATCGCGCAGCGGCCAATGTGCATTCGGGACCACTATTCATAAACAAATCCCGCAGGCGAATTTCCCCGCGTTCCATTTGGCTTGTCCTGAAACGCTATTTGCGGCACACATCCATCCCGATTTCGATTAGTCCGCACAAACTGCGGCATAGTTTCGCGACGCACATGCTCGATCGTGGCGCCGATTTGCGCAGCGTCCAGGCATTGCTCGGACACGCAAGCCTTTCTACGACGCAAATCTACACACACGTAACAGTGGAACGGCTGAAGAAAGCTTACGCGGACGCGCATCCGCGGGCGTGATTGGTAGGGCTCGACCGCCGGGCGAGCCGAAAGCGCTAGCTCGCGCCCGCCGCCGCTTGAGCGGCGGGTTCGGCAACGCGGAAACCAAGTTTCCCATCAGCAGACTCAACCTCGACGTGGTCGCCAGGTTTCACGTTGCCGCGGAGCAATTCCTCCGCCAACGGGTCTTCGAGATAACGCTCCACCGCACGACGCATTGGCCGCGCTCCATACTGCGGATCGTATCCTTTCTCGATGAGGAATTCTTTCGCGCTTTGTTTCAGGTCGATATGCACTTCCTTGGCTTTGATGCGCGCAAGCACTTTGTCCACCTCCAGATCGACAATGCACAGTAACTCCGGTTTGCCGAGCGAATGAAAGACGATGATCTCGTCCAGCCGATTGAGAAACTCGGGTCGAGAATTTTCCCGCGCATCGAATCGTAATCGTGCCCTTCATGCGGGGCCCCGAACCCCATCACTGTCTGTTTCTTCAGCAATTCGGCCCCGACATTGGACGTCATAATGATGATCGTATTGCGGAAATCGATTTTGCGCCCTAACGAGTCGGTGATTTTACCGTCCTCCAAAATTTGCAGCAACAGATGCATCACGTCAGGATGCGCTTTCTCGATTTCGTCAAACAAGACTACTGAATAAGGCCGGCGGCGCACCGCCTCGGAAAGTTGTCCGCCTTCCTCATAACCCACGTAGCCCGGCGGCGAGCCGATCAAACGTGAAGCGGTAAATTTTTCCATGTACTCCGACATGTCGATCTGAATCAATGCATCGGAGTCGCCGAACATGAACTCGGCTAGCATGCGCGCCAGATATGTTTTTCCGACCCCGGTTGGACCGAGAAAGACAAATGAACCGATCGGACGCTTTGGATCTTTTAAATCCGCGCGCGAGCGACGCAAAGCCTTGCTGATGGCCGTGACAGCTTCATCCTGTCCAATGACGCGGTGCTTCATCTCGGTCTCCATCATGAGCAGCTTTTGCGTTTCCTCCTGCTCCATGCGCTGGAGAGGGACACCAGTGACCTTCGAGATGATGTGCATCATGTCGTCCGCCGTCACGACCACTTCTTTCTCTTCTCGCTCCTCCCGCCATTTGCTTAAGATGGTATCGAGCTTTTCCTTGGTTTGCTTCTCCTTGTCGCGAAGCGCGGCGGCTTTCTCAAAATCCTGCGCCTTAATTGCTCCTTCCTTTTCCAACCGGATCTCTTCGATTTCTTTTTCGATGTCCTTCACATCGGGCGGCCGTGTCATGGCGTTAATGCGGGCACGCGCGCCGGCCTCATCCATGACATCGATGGCCTTATCAGGAAGAAACCGTCCCGTGATATAACGATCGGAAAATATGACGGCGGTTTCCAGCGCTTCGTCTGTGAGTTTCGCTTTGTGGTGCGCTTCGTACTTCGGGCGGAGACCTTTCAGGATCTGAATGGCTTCATCAACTGTCGGCGCATCGACCTTTATCGTCTGGAACCGGCGTTCCAGCGCTGCGTCTTTTTCGATATATTTCGTTGCGCCGACGCATTGCAATTCGCCACGACTCAACGCGGGCTTGATAATGTTAGATGCGTCCATCGCGCCTTCGGCCGAACCTGCGCCGACGATCGTGTGCAGCTCGTCGATAAAAAGGATCACGTTCTTGGAACGGCGGATTTCGTCCATCACTGCTTTGATGCGCTCTTCGAACTGGCCGCGGTATTTCGTGCCGGCCACCATTAACGCCAGATCAAGCGTGATCACGCGTCTGACTCTCAACAGTTCGGGCACATTACCGTTTGCAATCTCCTGGGCCAGCCCCTCGGCGATGGCTGTCTTGCCGACGCCCGCTTCGCCGATCAGAACTGGATTGTTTTTTGTCCTGCGGCAAAGCACTTGAATGACCCGCTCGATTTCGTTGCGCCTGCCAATTACGGGATCGAGCTCGTCCTTCTTCGCCAAATCAGTTAGATCGCGGCCAAACGCGCGGAGTGCTGGAGTCTTAACGTCTTTTTTCGCTGGTTCGCCGCTTTCCTGGTCCGCTTCACCCGGCATGAAGTTTGGGTCAAGCTCTTTCAAAATCTCGTTACGCGTGCGCTCAATGTCGAGTTCAAGACTCTTTAGCACTCTGGCGGCAACTCCCTCGCCCTCGCGCAAAAGCCCAAGCAAAATGTGTTCTGTGCCGACATAGGAATGATTCAGCGCCTTAGCCTCCTTGCCCGCAAGCGCCAGCACTTTCTTGACGCGCGGAGTATAGGGAACGTTGCCGACCATCTTGGTTTCCGGTCCCGAGCCGACCTGTTTCTCCACTTCCATGCGCACAGTCTCGAGATCGAGACCCATCTTCTGCAAAACGTTCACCGCAACTCCCTGCCCCAGTTTGATGAGGCCCAAAAGCAGATGCTCGGTGCCTACGTAGTTATGGTTAAACCGGTCCGCTTCTTTGCGAGCAAGCGCCAAAACCTGTTGAGCCCGCGGTGTGAAATTATTCATTGTTCGATGGCTGCGCAGCCGAGCCATTGCCCGACTCTCTCGCCATCTTACTAATATCAGGTTTGGGAAAGAGTTTCAAACGCTCTCGAATAATTTGGGCGCGGAGATGATCGCGTTCTTCGGCATTCAGTTTTTGTTGCGAGCTTTTCTGTAAATGCGCCGGCTGCGTTTCGATGAACAATTCGTCAATTGGCAGCCGCCCGTCTTCTGGAAACGCGCCCAGGTCCATGCCGAGTTTAATAATGGAAAGCAAATTAAGCGCTTCCTTCGATGCCATGGCGTGCGCGTAGGTCAAAACACCGTAGGCGCGACCGATCTGGTCGCAGACTGTATCAGGTTTCTTTTGGAGCAACATTAGTCGCGCGTCATGTTCCTTTTCGATAATCGTTTCAATCACCTTGCTCAGACGATTGATGATTTCTTCCTCCTTCTCACCGAGGGTGGTCTGATTTGAAATCTGGAAAAGGTTGCCCATTGCCTCGGTTCCTTCACCATAAAGACCACGCACTGCGAGACCGATTTTGCTTACGGCTTGGATGACTTGGTTGATCAGTTCACTCAGCACAAGCCCCGGCAAGTGCAGCATCGCAGAGGCGCGCATGCCAGTGCCCACGTTCGTAGGACAAGCGGTCAGGTATCCAAGCCGGGGATCGAAAGCGAAGTCCAACTTATTTTCGAGCGCACTGTCGATTTTATCGACGAGTTTAAATGCCTGCTTCAACTGCAAGCCGGAGCGAATCGATTGCATCCGCAGGTGATCTTCCTCGTTGATCATGATGCTTATGGTTTGCCGGCGATTCACCATCACCGCACTGCCCATGCCCTTGGCAGCGTGCTCGCGACTAATCAGATGACGCTCCACCAGAACCTGTCTGTCCAACGCCGAAAGATCCTGCAAGCTTTCGGAGAATGACTCTTGCATTTCGGGTAGCGCTTCCACACGCGAAATGACCAGATCGAGAATCGAACTGCGTTCCGCCTTCTTGGCCCAACCCGGAAAAGGACGGTTGCGCAAATTGCGCGCGAGCCGTACTCGGCTGCTGATTACAATTTGGTGATGAGGCCCATCACCCCGTAACCATTCCCCAGCAGTGTTCATTACATCAGAAAATTTCATAGCGAATTCGAGAGCTCACTTTCGAGTTGCTTGATTTGATCGCGTAACGAAGCGGCCGTCTCATAGTTCTCATCCGCCACGGCCTTTTGCAGGTTCTCGGTCAGGGCACGCATTCGGTGGTTGAGCACCATGGTGCGCTGCGCGCGTCCTGGCAATTTTCCCACATGTTCAGTGCCTTTGTGCATTGCTTTGAGAAGCGCGCTCAAACCTTCTGCAAACGTGACGTAGCATGCGCTGCACCCGAGCCGGCCAGTTTTTTTGAAGTCAGCCTGGCTAAAGCCACACACTGCGCATTTCTGGGTCGGTGCTCCTTTTTCGATTTCCTCCGCTGCGCCGATGCCAAGCAGCAAATCGGCTAGCGCGAAACCAGTCGGATCCTGTACGCCTTTTTCTTTTGAGCAAGCGTCGCAGAGATTCACCTTCTGCATTTTGCCTTCCAGAATCTGTGTCAGGAACACCGTCGCATCATTGCATTTGCAAACGTCGCACAACATCTGTTTTAATTAGACCCCAATATCTTGGAAAGATTCAACCCTGAATATTTCAGTGGCATCTTCTGCTTTGGAACCGGCGTTACTCAATCTCAGACGAAGATCGGTGTGCCAGTTTCGCGCGTCATCTCCTTAAACCGCGCAATTGTGCGTATAGTGATAGGTCCTGGTTTTCCGTTGCCGATCACGCGCGCATCGGCTTTAACCACAGGAACAATCTCGGCAGCAGTGCCTGTGAGGAAACATTCGTCGGCTACGAAAACATCATGCCGCGTAATGTCTGTCTCCAGCACTTTGATGCCGAGTTCCGCCGCAATCTCAAACACGATCGAGCGCGTAATGCCGCGCAGCGCTCCGGCCGTGACGGGCGGCGTGAAAATTTGACCACGCTTTACGATGAACACGTTGTCAGCGGTGCATTCGGCGACATTCCCTGCGTCGTTCAGCATAAGCGCTTCATCGGCGCCAGCCAAATTTGCTTCGATCCGCGCCATCACGTTGTTTAAATAGTTCAGTGATTTAACCGCCGGATTGAGCGCCGCCGGGTTGCTGCGGCGCGTTGCGCACGTGACAATGCTCAATCCTTTTCGGTAAAAGTCCTCGTGATAGAGAGCGATCGTTGCTGCAATGATGATCACGCTCGGGGATTTACATTGCATCGGATTCAAACCTAAATTGCCCGTCCCGCGTGTGACGAGCAGCCGGATATAGCCGTCGCGCAAATGATTTTGCCGGATGGTCTCGAGAACTGCCTCTGTCATGTCCCGCATCGTCATCGGAATTTCCAGGCAGATCGAACGCGCTGAATCCCATAGCCGGGCAAGATGTTCTTCGAGCCGGAAGACACGACCATTGTAAAAACGAATGCCCTCGAAAATTCCGTCGCCGTAAAGCAGACCATGATCGAACACCGAAATCTTCGCGGTCGCTTCCGAGTAAAATTTTCCGTCGATATAAATCTTCGCTTCCTTGACACCGGTCGCGGCGTGACGGCGACGGCTTTCTACAGCGGGTTCAACTACTGCATCAGCACCAGGCTCGTGAATTTTCGGTTCATCCAACACCGTCGCATCAGTCGTTTTCATAATCGTAATAAAATTCTCCGATGCTTAAGCACTCAGTTCAAGCCGCAAAATGAAAGTAGCGTAAGCCTCCGGCTTGCGCATTTCACCGTTCGCCAGCGAGACGCTTGCGCTACATTTTTCATTGCAACACACCGTCTTTGATTCGCAACTGACGGTCGCCGCGCGCGGCCAGGCGAGCATCGTGCGTCACCACGAGCAGCGTTTTGTTTCGCTCGCGTGCGAGATTCAACAGAAGATCCATGATCGCGTCTCCGGTTTTGGAATCAAGATTTCCCGTCGGTTCATCAGCGAAAATGATGTCAGGATTGTTCGTCAACGCGCGTGCGATAGCGACGCGCTGCTGTTCGCCACCCGAAAGTTCCGCCGGCAAATGATGCAGGCGATCACCCAGCCCGACCGCCGCCAGACTGGCCTCGGCGTCGTTTCTGATTGCCTTCCGTCCAATCATTACCGGCAGCACTACGTTTTCCAACGCAGTGAGCTCGGGTAACAGGAAGTAGCCCTGGAAAATAAAACCCATCTTCTGGTTGCGCAGCCGCGCCTCGGCGGCGGAACCCCCGCTATAAAGCCGGCGTCCCTCGAACTCAACAATTCCGGACTCGGGGCGTTCCAGCCCGGCTAACGTGTAAAGCAAAGTCGTTTTGCCCGCGCCGGAAGCGCCAGAGAGAAAAACCGCCTCGTTATACGCAACTTCGATGGAAATACCGCGCAAGACTTCGATGCGGCGAGTCCCCATTCGGAATGATTGAAAAAGATCGCGCGCGATTAATTGCGGAGTTGTCGTTTCCATCGGGATCGCGTTTGGCCCTTTATCTGCCGCAAACACGACGCAAGCACAAGATCGTCTCGTTACTGACGCTGGTATTCGTACGCGAAAAAGCCGCCGTTGACATATCCACGGCGGCTTCTGGGTTAATAGAAGTTCTGGTTACGCCATTCCCAACGAGTCCAGAGTTGGTCGATCGATTGCTGATGTTACGTACAGACCGTGGTCGCGTTGGTAATTCGCAATCGCTTCGCGCGTAATCGGCCCGAGCAGACCGTCAACGTCGCTCTGATAATAGCCTTGCTGTTGCAGTGTGCCCTGAACATTGGCGATCACCTGATCCGGCGGCAAGTTATTATAAGCGTAGATTGGACCGTCATAAGCGTAGTATGCATTGGGAGCGTAGCCCCACGCCGGATACCACCAACCCGAATTCCAATAATACCATCCACCATATACGAAAACGATGCGGTTGTAATGATGCCCCCACCAAATCCTGTCATGCCACGCAGGCCTGTAATTCCGAAAAGCCCAATAGTTTTTGCCTTGCCAGTTTTGGCTTCCCCAGATTCGTCTGTTTTGCTGGAACTTCACGGACGCAAATCTGGTCGGACGGGTGTTCGATGCCAGATTGAAATGCTGCGCCCTGTATGTTTTCGCGTTTGACTTAATCACGGCAGCAGAGGCGGTGTTACCTTTCCATTGTTTTGTCTTCGTAGAATACGTTGCAGACGTTGTGTACCGCCCACCCGTGGCCGCCTGCGGTGATGCCTTCGCTTTCTGCGATCGAACGCCCACTGCCTGCCCACTCTGCGCCGCGGTCTGCTGCGATCCTTTCGTCTTTTTCAGCTTGGAATTCGACTGGTAACTCTGGCTGTAGACTCGCTGTGGCCCTTTAGTGTTCTGATAGTTCGCCGTTCTTGAGGCTGCCTCATAGTGCTTGGGCGTTGGTCTATTTGGCCCGCGCGCAGCGGTTGCATGTTGCGTTGGTTGAGCCTGTCTTTTTGGCGGCGCCGCCTTCTTTGATTTATTTTCATTTTTCGCAGCGCTTGCGGTACACACGAGCGCAACGCTGCAAACTAAAACAAGACATGTTTTCATAAGGTTTTTTGGTTCGGAGTTGTTAGACATTGGCTATCTGGATTTATTCAACAGAGAAATGGTGCCGTGGATGCTTAGCCTAGTCGATCCAAATTTTGGCTTGAAGTTTTTATTGTGATAAGCGCTAATCCCGAGGCAACACTGCGGGGCAACAAAAAAAACGCGCCGGAATATCTTCCGGCGCGTCGTGACTGAAAGTTGCCAAACCAGCACCCGCAGCGATCAGGCTTCGGTCTTCTTTGCGCTACCAGTTTTCTTGCATTGTGCTTTCAGCTGAGCGAACTGCTGTGCGGAAAGAATTCCCTCGGCTTGCTTTAGGAATGTCTTCCGGCTTTCGCTTGTGCAGCCTGCTTTCATGCATTCAGCCTGCCATGCCTCGATTTTTCCCTTTTGATCCGGCGTGAGATTGAGTGTCGCCAAATTAACGCACGCCGTCGAATTCGCGTTCGTCGCACCCTTAGCGCAACATGCCTTGTCTCCTGCAAACGCGCTGGATGCTAGCATCGCAGCCGCAACCAAAGCTGTAGTGGTAATTTTAATCATGGTGAATGCTAGACACGCTTTGGCGCTGAAGCGTTCAATGTTGTTATCGCGAAATAGAACTGGCGCGAATTGATTCACGCGCTAGAACAAATCGACAATGTCCACGACGCTCGAACCCGTCAGGCCGATAGATCTCTCCGAGATCAGAGAAGCGCGCCAACGAATCTCACAAACAATTGTTCGGACGCCGCTCGTCCGTTTGGAAGTCGGACCGGAGTTTCCCGATATTCGACTCAAGCTAGAGAATCTTCAGCCGATTAACGCATACAAATTGCGCGGCGCGGCGAACGCCGTGGCGCTGCTCTCCGAGTCCGAACGCAAGCGCGGTGTGTGGACAATTAGCGCAGGAAATGCAGGACAAGGCGTCGCCTACGCAGCGCGACAAGCGGGCGTGCCATGCGCCGTCGTAGTGATTGAAACCGCGCCAAAATCGAAGGTGGAACGGATGCGTGCGCTTGGCGCAAAACTCATTCCGGTGCCGTATGACGTCGCCTGGGGGGCGCTTGAGGAACGTTCGTTTGCGGGAGCCGAAGGGACATTCATTCATCCGTTCGACGATCACAATTTCATCGCTGGTCACGGAACGATGGGACTGGAAATTCTCGAAGATGCGCCGAACGCGGCTGCTGTCATCGCAAGCATTGGCGGCGGTGGACTGATCACCGGCATCGCGAGCGCGATCAAAGCGCTCAAGCCGGAAATAAAAATTTTCGGCGTCGAACCGGAGACAGCCGCGCCGGCCGCGCTCTCGTTCAAGATGGGTTCGCCGCAAGTGTTCACGGATTGGAAAGCCTCGTTTGTCGATGGCGCCGGCGGCCAGAGTATGTTTCCTCGCATGTGGGAACGAATGCAACCGATCGTGGACGACTGCCTTGTTGTCAGCCTGGACGAGACGAAGAAAGCGATGCGGCTTATGGCGGAAAAAATGCGAATCATTTCCGAGGGCGCGGGCGCACTGTCGGTCGCGGCAGCGTTGACCGGAAAAGCTGGTAAAGGTCCGATTGTTGCAATTATTTCAGGCGGCAACATCGATCTCAATAAGTTCTGCGAACTGATCGCACACTAAAAATGTCGGCATCGCCACGCGAGTATTGACTTTGGCTTCAGAATTTGAAACAACGTTCGCTGCAACAAAATAGAGGAGGAAAAACAAATGAAAATTGGCGATACAGCACCGGATTTTGAAGCAGAAACAACTGAGGGCCGGATCCGTTTCCATGATTGGATCGGCGACGCATGGGCCATTCTGTTCTCACACCCGAAGGACTTCACCCCTGTGTGTACGACCGAACTCGGCTACATGGCCAGGATTAAGCCAGAGTTCGACCGCAGAAACGTGAAGATCATGGGATTATCGGTCGATTCCACCGGCGATCATCAAGGCTGGGCGAAGGACATCGAAGAAACCCAGGGGCACGCGCCGAATTATCCCATCGTCGGCGATGCTGACTTCAAGATCTCAAAATTGTACGGGATGCTCCCGGCCGATATCGAGGGCGACCCGAAGAAGCGCACGCCGGCCGACAACGCGACCGTGCGCAATGTTTACGTCGTCGGCCCGGACAAAAAGATCAAGCTGATCCTTGTCTATCCGATGACGACGGGCCGCAACTTCGACGAAGTACTGCGAGTGATCGACTCTCTGCAATTGACGGCAAAGCATCAGGTAGCGACGCCGGTTAACTGGAGGCCAGGCGAAGAAGTGATTATCGCCGGTTCGGTATCGGACGAGGAAGCGAAGCGCCGGTATCCGCAAGGCTGGAAGGCCCCAAGACCGTATCTCCGGATTGTGCCGCAGCCGCAATAATTGTGGAGCGTTTCTGCGAAGCGCCGTTATCGCTCGGCAGAATATTCGACAGGGTCCTGCCGAAAATACTTGTGCAGTTCTGCGTATAGCTTTGGATGACGAGCGCGCAGCGCACGTGGCCGCTCAAAAAACGCTTCAGTCGATACAGCGAAAAATTCAACGGGATCCGTGGCTCCGTACGTATCGAGAAGCGTCGCTATCCCGGTCTCATGGGCAGCACGCAGCGACGCAAACTCAGTTGTCATGACTTCACTCCAGACCAATTGCTGCTCACGCGTCGCCAGTTCCGGTACTCCATCGGCTGCGGAATTTTCGTAGTCGAGTTGATGAGCAAATTCATGAAGGACAACGTTCTTGCCGTCGGAAGGATCAGCCGCTCCAGCTTTCACGGCGTCCCAGGAAAGAACCAACGAACCCATTCTGCGCCCGGTCTCGCCAAGGCGGGTCATGGTCC
>QHNF01000421.1:0-2093 GCA_003218345.1 Verrucomicrobiota bacterium
GCTCCTGAACAAAGACTCCTAGCAGCGGAATGCGCGCACGGCGTCAATTACCTGAGCCTGTTCCGAACTGCTCATCCCGGTGAAAAATGGAAGACGTAGCAGGCGATCAGCTAGATTTTCTGTGACGGGACAGTCGCCTTCGCATCCGCCGAACCGCAGACCCATCGGGGACAGATGCAACGGCAGATAATGAAACACAGCCAGAATCCCAAGAGCTGCGAGATGCGAGATCAAGGCCTGCCTGCTCTCAAAGGAGGGCATAATCAAATAAAACATGTGGTAACTCTGTTCGCATTCAGGCGGGATGATCGGGAGCCGTGCTCCATTCGTTTCGGCCCAGGACGCTAGCTCGCGCGCGTAATTTTCCCAGGTCTCACGCCGCATCGACTGAATCTGGCCGCGGTGTTCGAGCTGTGCGCGCAAAAACGCCGCCAGCAGTTCCGAAGGCAGATAGCTCGACCCGACATCGATCCAGTTGTATTTGTCGACTTCGCCCCGGAAAAATCGGCTCCGATCTGTTCCCTTTTCCCGAAGAACTTCAGCTCGCTGATTAAACTGTGCGTCATTGATCAGGAGCGCGCCGCCTTCTCCGCTCGAAAAATTTTTCGTTTCATGGAAACTGAGAGCTGCCAGTTGCCCAAACGTGCCCAGATATCGCCCGCGATATCTTCCGTAAAGACCATGCGCGTTATCTTCGACGACTGCGAGGACGTGCCGGCGGGCGATCGCCAGAATCGTGTCCATCTCGCAGCCGACGCCCGCGTAGTGCACAACAAAAATCGCTTTCGTGCGGTCGGTAATCCGCTGTTCGATTTGGCTCTCGTCGATGTTCAGCGTGTCCGCGCGGACATCCACGAAGATGGGTCTGGCGCCGCGCAGGACGAACGCATTTGCAGTGGAGGGGAAAGTGAACGCGGGTAGAATGACTTCATCTCCCGGCGCCATGTTTAGGAGCAGGGCAGCCATTTCCAGTGCGTGCGTGCATGAGGTGGTAAGGAGCGCTTTCTGGATTCCGAGCGACTGTTCGAGCAGGGTGTGGCATTGGGTTGTGTGAGCGCCGTCGCCGGAGAGTTTCGGGGTTGCGATCGCGTCACGGATGTAATCGATCTCCTTGCCAGTGGCGAATGGGCGGTTGAACGGGATGCGGATCATTGTCCAGTTGCCGGTCTTTTTGCGATCAGCGAGAGCGAACCTCTAGCGGGAAAAGGAATGCCATTTTCAATCAGCGCGCGCTCGGCTGCCAATATTCTTCCCAAGACTGCGTCGAGCAGTCGGCTGATTTCGAATTCCTTCCACAGTTGAAAGTCACGACTGGTGGTTCGCTTCATTCGCGATCAGATCATAAATGGAAGAAATAGCGAAATGAAAGAGCGATTCGCTGGACACCGAAACCAGCGTGCTCGACTCTCCTGCGCAATTCAGCTCGGCCGTAGCGACGCTGGTGCATCGAGTGTTCGTCGGTGGCGCTTCACAAGAACCGATGTTGCCGCGCCGTCGCTGGCGACGGGCGGGTCTTCGAGGAAACACAGCACTCCATTGCGCAACGTCGGGCGACGCCCGCACTGCGGTTTCAAAGCAATAGCCGCAGACGAGGCAGCATTTCATACGGCGATCAGGATTTGAGCCATTTGTGGAAAGAATGTTGTGCCCCCGCGATTTGCCAGCCGAGCCGTAGCCAGCCGCGTTGAACGGCGTGGTTGTCGATGTGCGTTGGGCCTTCGATCCAATCTACCGACGAGCGAAGTCTCTCCATTCCCTCGCGCGTCAGAGCACCGAAAATTCCGCGCCCGAAAAAATCAGGATGCACACCTGCGATGTTGAAATGGCCAATCCGAATACCGTGGCGCCGGTCTAGAGCGGAAGGTTGTTTCCAGGCAGAGTACCCTGCGATGCGATTGCCCTGCTCGGCGACGAGAATCCAATCAGCCCAGCCAGTTGCGCACGACCGAATCCATTCCTCGTAAATCCTCGTCGCGGCGGCGTGCCCAATCCGGGGGTCAGCATGGAAGCGCCCGAAATGTTCGGTGAAAGAAGCATGCGCAATGTCGACGAGC
This sequence comes from Verrucomicrobiota bacterium, assembly GCA_003218345.1. GTDB lineage: Bacteria > Verrucomicrobiota > Verrucomicrobiia > Chthoniobacterales > UBA10450 > Udaeobacter. The sequence goes on from QHNF01000421.1 coordinate 2,055, forward strand.
GATTCGATGTCCGAGGACGTGGCGAGACGCAGCGCAAAG
>QHNF01000421.1:2151-3070 GCA_003218345.1 Verrucomicrobiota bacterium
ATGAAATTAAGCAGCATGTCCATGAGGAGAAACCCGTGCGATTCGAGCGCGTGGATGATCGCGATATCTGCGGACGTTGTTTTGCACAAAAGAAAGGCCGCATCCTGCGCGCCAGCGCGACAAACGACCTCCGCGACCAATTCGGTCGCGATAGAGTCCCTGTCTCTCACCCCGGAAGCGATACCGATATGTCTGATCGCCCACATCGATTTTCCAAGCAGCGCGCTCTCCCAGGGCAACGGCGCCCAAATCGCAAACCCGCGCGTTGTCCCACCCATTTGCGCAACTAGGCCAGCGGCCTGCTCATTCGATAACAGCTCGGCGATTTCGTCCAGCCAGCGCGACTCGACCTGCTCTCGCGAGCATTTCAGAATGTTATTGAAAGCAAGTGAGGCAAAATCGCGCACCCGCTCCAAATTGTCCGATGTGAGGTTCGAAAAACCTAAGGCGGCCATTGAAAACAGACAGCTAAGTCGTTGAGCGCACGACGTACGCTGGCCGTTTCATTGAGCGAAAATGCATGCGGGCCAGATATTCGCCTATCACTCCCAACGCGAAAAGCTGCGCGCCGGAAAAGATGGCAATGATCGAGGCGAGAAACGGAAATCCCGGCACACTTCCCTCCAGGCAATAACGGACGAAGACATAAAAGAAAACGCCAATCCCAAACAGCGTGCAGCTAAACCCAATCAGGCTCGCAAGCTGTAGGGGCGCCGTGCTAAAGCCGGTCATCATGTCCAGCGCATGGCGCACCAGTTTACCGAACGTATAATTTGAAGAGCCGGAATGGCGCGGCCGAAAAGGGACAGTTATTGCGCCGAAACGCGTCGTTGCCCACGTAAGCAGCACATCAATGGAAACAAACGGAGATTGGTAGCCGGAAAATGCCTCGCGCAATTGCGCGCGGAAGAGGCGGAAT
>QHNF01000421.1:3091-3379 GCA_003218345.1 Verrucomicrobiota bacterium
AGCGCAAACCGTGTGATGCGGGATGCGAGGGCCCGCATCAGCCCGTTCTGCTCGGCCTTCGGCGCGCCGTAAACAACGTCGCATCCCTCGTCAAGACGTGCGAGCAGGCGCGGGATTTCTTCAGGCGGATGTTGCAGATCGTCATCTATGGTCACGATCACATCGTATTTTGCCGCTCGAATACCGCAGAGCAGCGCATTATGCTGGCCGTAATTGCGCATCAGACAAAGACCACGTACCATCGGCGATTGCGAAGACAGTTCTGAAATTACCTCCCAGCTTCGATCT
>QHNF01000066.1 GCA_003218345.1 Verrucomicrobiota bacterium
GCCGAGAGTCATGAGCAACAATCCCCAGAGAAACTGCCCGACGCGCAAAGACGGTGGCCTGACAAGTTGCGGCAGAAAATCGCCGGCCCGCACGATTGGCCCGGCGACCAGCTGAGGGAAAAAGGAAACCGCCAGGATGAAATCGCGCAGCGACTTCGTCGGTTTCAAGACGTCGCGATAAATGTCGAGCGTGTAGGAGAGAGAATGAAACGTATAAAAAGAAATGCCCACCGGCAGAAGAATGTCGAGATGCGGTGGTTGATAGATGATGCCGATCCGCGCGAGCAGCCACTGGAAATTTTGCAGCAGGAAATTTCCGTACTTGAAAAAACCGAGCATGCTTAGGTTCATGCAGACGCTGCCAACCAGCCACGCGCGACGCGACCGCTGACCTTTGCCTTCGCAATACGTCTGCCGAGCCAAAAATCCATTGCCGTCGTGGAAAAAAGCAGCGCGGCAAACGGCGGATTCCACGCGCCGTAAAAGACATAGCTCGCAACTACGAGGAGATTTTTTCGAGCATTCCACGAACGTATGCTCCAATAGGCGGTGACGACGACTACAAAAAAGACGACGAACGTTAGCGAATTGAAAAGCATGGCTGGCGCGCGACTGCTTACCTAAAAACGCGTGCTGATGGCCAGTACATTTTCCATACAAATGCAGCGCACAAAAATCCAAGGGCAAATACTGCGGCTGCGAAGACAAAAAGATTTGCGATTGAAATACATGGCCAGCAGCGCTCCAACTAGAGCGCCTAATGCAGTCGCCGCAACGTGTTGTTATGCAAATCTGCGTGAACTTCTAAAATCTGTGGATCAACTTTTGGTATGAGGATCAGTGAAATGAATTGGATGATGGTTGAAGAATATCTGAAGCGCGACAATCGCGCGGTGTTGCCGCTGGGCAGCACTGAACAACACGCCTACCTGAGCCTGAGTGTGGACAGCATTTTGGCGGAACGCCTCGCTGTTGAAGCGGCGGAACCGTTGGGCGTGCCGGTCTTTCCCGTACTGGCCTACGGGATAACACCATACTTCCGCGCGTTCCCGGGGACGATCACCTTGCGGGTGGAAACGTACACGTCGATCCTGCGCGACATTCTCGACGCGATGGCGGAGCAGGGGTTCAAACGAGTCCTGATCGTCAATGGCCACGGCGGCAACACGCCCGCACAAGGACTCACAAGCGAATGGATGGCCGATCATCCCGGTGTGCGTATCAAGTTTCACAACTGGTGGAACGCGCCGAAAGTTTGGGCGCAGGTGCAGGCGATCGATCCTGTCGCTTCGCACGCGTCGTGGATGGAAAATTTTCCCTGGACGCGTTTGGCAAAGATCGAGATGCCGTCGGAGCAGAAGCCGATGAGCGATTCAGAGAAACTGCGCCGGCTCGATCCGAAATCGCTGCGAGAATATCTCAAGGACGGCAACTACGGAGGCCTTTATCAGCGCGACAACGAAGAAATGATAGAAATCTGGCGCACAGGCGTGGAAGAAACGCGCGCGCTGCTGACGGACGCGTGGGATTGAAGGGGAACAAGTTTCATAGCTATGAATCGGGAGGATGTCGGCCAACCTGGCTGACTCGGCTGACAAGCTGCCAGCTTCGCGCTTGGTTTCGGCAGCCTGGCAAGCCGCCGGCCGAGTCAGGTTGGCAACCTAACCTCCGGCTCTACGATCGCCCAAAGACATCTCGCAATTCGTCTTTGGCGCGCTCAAGAACGCGCTTACGCTTCTGCGGAAGATTTTTGCCAGCGCGGTTGATGTAGAAATTCAGCATCGACATCGCGGATTGATACGGTGTGCCTTTGCGCCGTTTGCTGGTCTGAGCGGAACGTTTCAGCGATAGCGCGATCTTGTGAGGATCTTCTGATTTGAAAACACTCCGTTCGAGATCGAGGGCGTCGCTATGCTTCGTGACCTTGGCCGACCATCGTTTCGATGATTTCTTCCGCGTCTTAGCCATCGTTTCCTATTCAATGTTTCGCTCGAAGCAGATTGAATGGCCGGAATTTTTCGTTCTCCTGCGAGGTATTGTAGCCGGGGTCGGTGACCCCGGTCCATGGTTCGGATCGCAAACCTCCGAGCCGGCATCACCGATGCCGACTACAGATGCGACGCTTACGGCGAAGATGATTTCTGAGCGGGTCGCAACCTGATGTTGATCTCGGATGTGAGCGTGCGGTGGACCGGGCACTTGGCAGCGATCTCCATCAATTTCGCGTGCTGTTCTGTGGTCAATGAGCCAGTCAGTTCGACTTCGACATCGATCCTGTCCAGCATGCCTTCCTTTGTCTCGCACTCCTCGCAATCTCTTGCGTGAATACGCGAGTGCCAGAGCGAAACTGTGGTGTTCTCGAGAGGCAATTGTTTTCGGCGCGCGTACAACCCGACCGTCATCGACGTGCAGACGCCCAGCGCCGCCAGCAGGTAATCGTACGGATCCGGGCCGGTATCGCCGCCACCTGCACTCACCGGTTCGTCAGCGCGAAACCGATGTTTACCCGCAACAATCTCTTGGCCGAAGCTGCGCGCATCACCGTGTACAACAACATCAGCTGTTCTACTGTCGTTTTGTTTAGTCATAACTCGCGAGAAGTATCCATGCTAGACAACAATATCCGGATCAGGCGCGCAGAATACCGGTGAAGGCATCGCGATACCGCCAGAGAAGAAACAATTCGAGAACGGTAATGACGATTGCCGGCGGCAACCCCTCGGGTGCCATCAAAATGTGGAAGAGCCAAATGTTTACTATGATGGCGCCAAGAATCGTTAGGCCGAGCGGAACGAACCGCCCGATCAGGAGAAGCAATCCGCCAAAGACTTGGAAGCCGCCGATGAAATAAACGTAGCCGCTGACAAAAAATGCGTGCAAATATTCACCGGCCATACCTTGCGGGAGCGGCGGCATCGGAAGGAAATGCAGGAATGCATTGGAACCGAAGACGACGAAAACGAGCCCGAGAAGAACGCGGGCAATGATGGTTAAGATCTTCATGGCGGCGACGGTAAATTGATTTAGGCGGGAATTCCAATGACGAAGTTCTCGTTAAGAGAAATTATCCTGAGTGGATTGCGCCAATGTGCGCAGCTGACGATACGTGCTGTTTGCAGAGCTATTCATGCGCAGTTAGTCCTGCCAGCCTTCATGGTTCAGTTAAATCGCGCGACGTTTTGTCTGCGGTCAGGACCTGCGCGTCGGCTTCCTGTGGTTGCACGAATGGCGGCACAGGGCAGTCGAGCGTGTCAGCAATGGCACGGAGTAACTCTGCTTCGCCTTCCTGGATCACGCCATCGGCGGCAACAGTTTGGACGCAGGCGTTGAGAACATTCTTCTTAATCTGCGGAACGGCTTGGCTGAGCCGCGCAAGCGCCACATCCACGCGCGACAGATCGCACTCGTCTGGCGGTAACAATGGGATTTCGCAGCGCGCGGCACGGCTTAGGAATCCCGCACCTTGTCCAAACGCTGCGTACGCGTCCGTCGCATCTTCCTGGCCCGCATACGCCGTCGCTGATAAGAGCACGCCACAATCGGGCGCCAAGAAACGCAAAGCATAGAATTGGGTGACCTGCCTCTGCTGAGGGAAGAAATGTGTCTCGAGATGCCGCACCACGATTTTTCGCAGCATATACACGAACAAATCAGTTTCCGTGTTGCTCGCGACCAATGTCGCCGTGGCTGCACGGAACTGCTCAAATTGTTGCGGCGAAAGACGACGCAGGGCCGGCAGCGCAAGATCTACCAGAGGAATTCTAGCCTGCGGCGGGACACCTTGAGTCTCAGGCCAGATTCGGACTATCTCGTCACGTGTGGCCTCGGATGCGACGCGGTCGAGAGCCTCGAGTTGCTTCTGCCGCGTCGCTGGTCCGCTGGCGAGCAGCAATGCACAAACTAATGCGCCGGCCCCGAGCGGATCGCGTGCAGCGGCGTGCAGTCCCGGCGGGATCGCCTGGTGAAAATCCACCGCGTAACGAAGATGCTGCGTGCTCGCTTGGCCGATGTTTGCAACAACGGCGTGTTGTGAAATGAACGGCGGCGCAAAGAGGTGCGCTCCAGTCTGGGTCAGCGGAAGACCATGAATTTGTAGCGAGTGAGATAGCTGCGGCGCTTCCAAGGCGCGCGCGATCGCGGAAGTTGGCTGCTGTGTCACGCGCGGGAATTTTTCATCAAGGCTTGGACGCAACGCGCGAATGCGTTCCGTTAACAGGGGATGCGTCGCGAAAAGTGAGTTGTCCAAGCCATTTGCGAAAAACAAGTGGCTGGCTTCTTCGGCATGTGGTGAATTAATTCTGGAGCCGTAAATGAGTATTTTCTTGAGCGCGTCCGCCAGCCCGGCTGGATTGCGCGTAAACTGCACCGCGGAGGCGTCGGCCAAGACTTCGCGCTGGCGACTAACGGCGGCCTGGATCAATCGCCCAAAGAAGACGCCTGCCCAACCGATGACAATGAGGGCCAGACCAATTAAAGGAATTGGAAACTTGGTTCTTCGCGCCTGAACGAGGATCCGACCGATAACCGTCAGGCAGAGAATCCCGAAAACCAAGCCCATGAGGCGCAAATTGAGTCTCATATCGCCATTAAGAATGTGGCTGAACTCGTGAGCGATTACTCCCTGTAGTTCGTCCCGCGAAAGCATTTTCGTGCAGCCCCGCGTTGCGCCTATGGCCGCATCGCTTGGAGAATGTCCGGCCGTAAATGCGTTGATCCCAGCCTCGCTATCCATGACGTAAACCTGCGGAACGGGTACACCTGAAGCGATCGACATTTCTTCTACAACGTTCAGCAACTTGCGTTCGTCGGCGTCGCTGGTGTTCGGATTGACTAAGCGCCCGTCCAACAACTCGGCGACCGCGCTGCCGCCGCCAGCCAGTTGCAAGGTTTTGTAGACGCTCCCGGTTAGAATCACGACGAGAGTCCCGATCGTTACGCAGAAAAGCAGCTCGGGCTGCGACCAGGGGAGCTGCTCGGCGCCGGAAGAGATTGGATTTAATTTCCAAATCATCAGCCCGTAATTCCCGAAGCCCGCGAGAACCAGCGAGACCGTTACGTTGACTGCCAGAAGCAGCGATAGGACAGCGAGGACAAAATAAAATACCAGGAGGTTAGTATTTCGTCGGGCTTTGTCCTGGCGCTCGAAGAAGTCCACCCGGTCCCGATGTTATGAGACGACCTAGAACGCGACTTTGGGCGCTTCTTTTTGTTCCGCCTTCTCGATTACGAAAAGTTCAGCCGGCCCAAAGTTGAACGTGGTTGCGATGAGGTTGGTTGGAAAAACTTCGCGACGCGTGTTGTAGGTCATTACGGCATCGTTGTAAGCCTGGCGCGCGAAAGAGACTTTGTTTTCAGTTGAAGTCAGCTCTTCCATCAAACTCATCATTGTCGTGTTTGCCTTCAAATTGGGGTACGCTTCTGCCAATGCAAACAAGTGGCTGATCACGCCGGACAATGCGCTTTCGGCCGAAGAGATCTCTTTCATGGCAGAAGCGTCGCCCGGATTTTGCGCGGCGCGGGTATTGGCAGTAACGGCGGCATTCCTGGCCAGGATGAGAGCTTCAAGCGTGCCTCGCTCGTGTTGGAGATAACCTTTGGCGGTCTCGACCAGATTCGGAATCAGGTCGTAGCGCCGTTTAAGTTGAACATCGATTTGCGAGTAGGCGTTCTTGTAACGATTGCGCAATGTGACCAGCGCGTTGTAACCGCCGATAACGAACATTAGCACGAAGAACCCGAGCAGAATGACGACGCCAATGAAAATCAGGCCGGTACCCATAGAATTTCTTTCTTCTAAAGCTCGCTCATTGCTAGGCCATAGCAGCAGCGGCGGCAATGATTAAATTCCCAGAAGTCGACCGGAATCGAAGACGACGACAAACCAACCCGAGAAGAACGCGGGCGATGGTGCTAGCGATTTTCATGACGGCGATGGTAAGTTGCTTTGAGCGGCAATTCCGATGATGAAGTTTTGGAACGATGCAGATCTGATCGGTTTTTGAAGAGCGTCAGATTTGTCGCGCAATGCGCCTGGGCTTTCGCTAAGCCTAAGGAATGGTGGAATACCAACCGACGTCGCGCCGGCCGATCGCGCAGATGTTCCGTCGCACTGGGGAGGAAGCTGCGAATTTGTGCGTGCGTCTTGGCATTCCTCCAGATGCGATTTCGTACTTGTCGATCGTAGCCGCGCTCGGCGCGGCGCTCTGTTTTTGGAAATCAGGCAGAAATACGTTACTGCTGATTATTGCGCCGCTGTTTTGTCTTCTCCGGCTTTGGTTCAACATGCTGGACGGCCTGGTTGCGGTCGCGGCGGGAAAGGCGAGTGCGCGCGGAGAGATTGTGAACGACCTGCCGGATCGAATCTCCGATGTGATTATTTTCGTCGGCGTTGCGCACAGCGATCTAATGATTCCTGTAATTGGCTATTGGACGGCGATTCTTTCCTTGTTCACCGCCTACGTAGGACTTTTCGGCCAAGCAATCGGAGAGCGGCGCCAGTTTGGCGGAATCATGTCAAAGCCGTGGCGGATGGTTACCCTGAGCCTCGGGGCTTGGGCGATGTTTATGTGTAGATCAGGCCTACACGATTTTGGCAGGCTAACCATTCTCGATTGGACTTGTCTGGTTATGATCGCCGGCTGTTTGCAAACGATAATCATTCGCTTGAAACGAATCGTGACCGCGCTTCAAGATGGAGCGCGATGATGTCTCCGCAGACCGCGCTGCACGATCCGGTCTTTCGCGCGTACCTCCTGATCGTTCCTACTTCGCTTGCGCTTGGTGGCGCGATTCTCGGTTTGCTCCATTGGGAATTAAAGAAAAAGCTGGGCGCGATCTGGAAAACCTATCGTTCGTGGCTGGTGATGGCGTCGATCGGGCTGCTGGTTGTTTTCGCGGGACGCGTCCCAGTCATTGTTGGGGTGGCATTGCTTTCGATTTTTGGGTTCAAGGAATTCGCGCGCTCTTCTGGATTGTATCGCGACTGGTGGATGACAGGCGCCGTTTACGCCGGAATCGTTGCGGTCGGCGTCGCATCCTGGATACCGCATCCGCGCGGCGAAGAGCCGGGTGCAGGCTGGTATGGCTTTTTTATGGCCGTGCCGGTTTTCGCTATCGCATTGATCCTGCTCATTCCGATCCTGCGCAACCGCGCCCGGGGCGAACTCCAAAAAATGTCGCTAAGCATCGTTGGGTTTATTTACATCAGCTGGATGTTCGGACATCTGGGTTTTCTGGCGAATGCGACGGATGCCTACGGATTTCTTTGTTACGTGATCTTCGCGACAGAATTGAATGACGTCGCTGCGTTTACATTTGGTAGATTGTTTGGGCGCCATCCGCTTCGCAGCGAAATCAGTCCGAACAAAACCTGGGAAGGCGCGCTCGGCGCGCTGGCGGTTTCGATGGTTTTGCCATGGTTACTACGATTTTCGTTCCCATTTTTCGGCACGACACAACTGATTCTTACCGGTTTAATTGTCGGAATCGGTGGACTGCTTGGCGATCTTTCGATCAGCCTGATCAAACGAGACATTGGAACCAAAGACATGGGCGCGGCGATTCCGGGGCATGGCGGAATTTTGGATCGCATCGACAGCTTGATTTATATTGCGCCACTGTTCATGCACATGGCGGGATATTATTACCGCCTACGATGAAAACCTGGCATTACGATTCCGCCTGCGATATCGATCAACCATTCGTTGATCGCTTGCGCCGATTTCCGCGCGAGCCCGACATGCTGGTTTACGGCGTGCGTGCGCTGATCGCATTGATCATCCGCGGATGGCTGCGCGTCTATCACCGGTTTGAAATTATCGGCCATGAAAATCTTCGGGCGAACCGATCGCTCGTTATCGTGGCAAATCATTCCAGCCATCTCGACACGCTCTGCCTTCTCGCCGCGCTGCCCTTGCGCAAATTGCATCGGGCTTTTCCGGCTGCGGCGGAGGATTATTTTTTCCGAAGCGTCCCGCGCACTTTTGTCGCCGCGGTAGTTACGAATGCGCTGCCTTTTGCGCGGCGAGTTCGCGTTCGCCGGAGCCTGTCTATCTGCTCGGAACTTCTCAACGATCCCGAAAATATCCTGATTATTTTTCCGGAGGGCACGCGATCGGAAACGGGCGAGACTAGGGAATTCAAATCGGGAATCGGCGCGCTCGTCGCCGGGCGGGACGTCATCGTTCTGCCTTGCTATTTGCGGGGCGCTTTTCGCGCATGGCCGAAGGGTCGGCGTCTGCCGCGTCCAAAAAAAGTTCGACTCATTGTTGGCGCGCCGCGCAATTATTCGTCGCGTAACGCAAACAAGATCGACATCTGTACCATCGCAGCGGAATTGCATCGCGCAGTGAAGGAATTGGGAGAAAGCAATGGAAGCCACTGAGCACGCGATGACGAGTTGGGACGGCGCCGAGCTGTTCTATCGCGCATGGATTCCTCGCGAAAATACCGACAAAGCCATCTTACTTTTTCATCGTGGCCACGAGCACTCTGGCCGGTGGCAGCAAACGGTCGATTTACTCGGGCTTGAAGATATCGCTGTCTTCGCGTGGGACGCACGCGGGCATGGGCAATCGCCGGGCGAACGCGGCGCCGCGAATAATTT
>QHNF01000422.1 GCA_003218345.1 Verrucomicrobiota bacterium
GGTGGCGGACCCACTCCATCGTAAAATCGAGGTGGTCCTCGTCGCGACCCTTCGGCACGAGATCGAGAAAATTGTAAGCGCCGACCAGGATGTCGAGCCCGCGCGCGTAAGTGGAGTACGTATGGAAAACGTCACCGTTCTCATCTTTGTAAAACACACTCAAGCCGGGCATTTCCTCACCTATCAGTTCGTCCGTTTTATAGTTGTAATACATCTTGCCTTTTGCCCGCTCCTCCTCCGTCGCCGAGACGTGATAATCGATGACACCCACTTGAAACGCCAGCCCATCCGTTTCTTAAATCGCTCGATCTCCGACAGCGGCGCGCGCGAGATAACCGCAAGCGTCACCTCGCGATGCGGCAGGTGCCAATTGGCGCCGTCGAAAATGATCCGCCAGGTACGAACAGCTCTTGCAACCTTCCTCCCACCCGGGGCCGAGCATGAAATGATAGACGATTAATTGACTGCGATCCTCGAAAAGATCGGCCAGCGTTTCTTTGCCGTTCGGTCCATCGAAAACGTACTGCTTATCGAGCTTAATCCATGGCAGCTCGCGCCGATGGCGGCTCACTTCGTCACGCAATCGCGTCAGTTCTTTCTCACGCGTCAGTAAATCCTTGCGTGCAACCAGCCACTCAGCTTTTGACACCACTTTGGAAGGATTCACTTCGCTCCTGTCTGTTTTCTGTTCCAATGTTTCGATTTTCATTTTGTCTTTCTCCAGTTTCGTTTGTTTGATGATTTTGGTTGGGTTTAGAAAAGAATTTCTTCATGGCAAACGCTGCCAGTCCGCCGGTTGAAGTCGTGCCGGCTGTAATCAGCATCAAATAATTGGTCATACACGCAGGGCACATAGTCTTGTTCACTTTCAATATTATGACGAACGACAGAGGCGCTTTAGGACATCTTGTTCAATATCCAGTCAACAACCGGGGATAAGGCCACTTTGCCTGACTAAATCGCAACCGAAGCCTTCCTGCTTCCGAGGAACTCAGGCTTCGACGATGGTCTTGAATCCGCCGTAGAGCATGCGCTTCACATCGAGAGGCATCTCCTTCGGCATCTTCGCGAAACGCGGATCCTTCATGACTTTAGCGTTCACGCGATCGCGATGTGCGCGCGACATCGGCAGGCCAATCCCCGCCTGCTTGTCACGCCGTTTTTCTCGACTCGGCCCTCGATAGTCGAACAAAAATCAAAACGTGAGATGCGATAATTAGCGGTACGAGGAACGTCGGCAAAAGGCTCATCGGAAGTTCCCGCAACCCATGCATTGATTGCCAGTCTCTTAATCCAAAACGGAGCGCACTGAAGACAACGAACACGATGTCGATCGATCCAATCGTGTTCCAAATGAGGAGAAGCGTCTTCGCGAACTCAGTGCGCATCGCGGCAATGACCGGCAAAGCTAGGACGGCAACGATGATGTCGCCCCAACCGGCGCGCATTGCGAATACGCACGGCAACGTGGCGCGCTGGCAGAGCACCAAAAAATAGATGCCAGCAATTAACCGCGTCAGATGGAATAACACCAGCCAGCGAAGATCGACATTTAGTGCCCACACTCTGATTGGGCCGATTTTCCAGCACGCGATCAGCACAAGCGCGGTCAACGTCCACACTGTTGCCGCGACAGCTGGCGCGCTTGCGTTGTGGAACCAGCCGGCCAGCCCGACCGCAAAGCAGAGCCAGCCAAGAAGCACCAGGGTCAAGAGCCGCTTGGGATTATTGTTCACAAAAGTATCTCACTAACTGCGGCTTCGACGTGAATCTTTGTCGTATTGAGGAAGG
>QHNF01000426.1:0-2127 GCA_003218345.1 Verrucomicrobiota bacterium
GAAGCCGCAGTGCCAGGCGCGGTCGCCGCCGGCGACTCGGCGGTTGAAGGCGACGCAGCCTCCTCAGCCGGAGAGGCAGTCGCTTCGGCCTTTTTGTGTGCGCGGTGTTTTGCGGGGGAAGGCGAGGCCGCGGGCGCCCCGCTTGGGGCGAGCAATTGAGCTTGGACAAGACAGATGCTGACAAGACCGATTACAGAAATGAGCGCAAGAAATTTGGTAGTCATAACTGTGAGTCTAGAGAAGCGACAGGATTATAGTCAACGCATTTCCCTTACGAACAAGCGGGATTCGCGGAGCACGACCAGCGCGGTGATCGGTGATCTGTGGTCGGATGGCAGATGCCAGAGACTAGCGGTCAAAAGTCAGAAGTTACATTTCAGCGGTCAGAAGTCAGAGGCCGGTGACTTTGAAAAGTTTATAAGGCTCGGTGCGGGTGCTTTTGCCGTTATTGAAGCGTGGCATGTTTTCGATTTGTGAGGCGGTGACGTACAGCTCGCCCCCTGGTCCCCAACTCAATGTATCGGGCCAGAGCAGGCGTTTGTCCGTGATGATCTTGTCGATCTTGTTAGTCGCGACGTTCCAGCGCACGATGGCGCCGTCTTCGAGATCGGTGAGATAAATGCTGCCGTCCGGCGCTTCGAGCATGCCATCGGGCGCGGGTGTTTGCGTTACGGTTTCGACTTTCGATTCGAGGTCGCTCTTTGAGAGGTCCTTGTCGGTCAGGTAGGTTGTGTTTATCCGATACAAGGTGTGAGCTGTAAGTGCGTGATAGTAGAGGTAGCCATTCTTCATATCGAGTGCGATACCGTCCGATGCGATCTGCGGCGGGCTTTTCTTTTGCTGATCGATCAACTGTTTACCATCTATGACGAGCTTCACGTCTTTCTCCGGCTGGGTGGATCTATGGCCGTCAAGCAGCCGACGCGCTTTACCGCTCTTTAGATCGACAACAATAATAGCGCCTTTTCCAGACTCAGTGATAAACGCGGTGTTATTTGCGGTATCGATGCGAACGTCATTCAAGTAACTCCTGGCAGCAGGCGCAACATCTTCACCGAACGGGATGGTCTGCACTATGTTATTAGTCGTTAGGTCAACTTTGACCAGCTTCGGGCCGCCTTTGACGATTCCCTGTTGCTTGGGCGCGGCGGGATCGAGAATCCAAAGGTTGTCTTGGTCGTCGACGACCACGCTCTGGACACAGATGAAATGCGAACCGGCTGGGCCGGGCTTGTTCCATTCCTCATTGGGGAACGCTTTCGGTTGGCCATTGACGATTTCAGCGACGGAAAGTGAATGGTCATCAGACCAGTACGGGAAGTTCACGAAGATGCGGCCGGATTTCACAGATACACCGACGCCGGTGATCTGCTGATTCGGGAAATTGGCGACTTCCTGCAACTGCGCGGCGGCTGCGAGCGATGTCATGAGAAGAAAAACGAAACAAGGAGTGATGAGGCGATTGTACATACAACCGATTCGAGGCGTTCGCGACGAACGGACTGGATGAAAGATCTCGGACCGGCGAGAAATTTTCCGACGCGGAGGCGCGTTGGGACGCGAATTTTATTTGTTTGGCTAAAACAAATTACCAAGCGAATGGGTCCAAGAACACACGGTTGGAAGGAAAAGTGGCGATTGTTACTGGCGCAGGGACGGGAATCGGCGAAGCGATCGCGCACAAGTTCGCAAAGGAGGGCGCACGCGTGGTCGTCAGCGGGTTACAGGATGATCCGATCGAGGACGTGGCGGAATCGATCCGCGACAAAGGCGGGGAGGCGGTCGCGTTCGGCGGCGATATTTCGGAGGCGGGCGTGGCGAAGGAGTGTGTCGATTTTGCCATCAACAAATTCAAGCGCCTCGATGTGCTAATTAATAATGCCGGCGTGTTTCTTGATAACGCGATGACGGAGGATTATCCGATTGAAGATTTTGATCAGACGATCCGAATGAACATTCGTTCGGCGTTCTTGATGACGCGCTTCGCGCTGCCGCACTTGCAAAAGACGCGCGGGAACATCGTGTCGGCTGCTTCGGAATCGGGAATGATCGGTCTGGCGCAAAACACAACGTATGGCGGCACGAAAGGATGGATGCACGCGTTTATGCGCGGCGTCGCGGTGGAAC
>QHNF01000426.1:2221-4967 GCA_003218345.1 Verrucomicrobiota bacterium
CTGGCGCGGCGTGGAACGACCGAGGAGGTGGCGAATGTTTACGCATTCCTGGCGTCCGACGAAGCGAGCTACGTGACCGGCGCGCTTTACGTAGTGGATGGAGGGACGACGATCGCGAAAGGTCCGGTGGGTGATTTGGTGCCGAAAGAATTGCGCAAAGAACCCAAAGGCGAGTTGGATCTACAGCATCGGCACGACGGTCTGCGAAATAAAGAAACGCATCGGATCAAGGCGAAGAAGTAAGCGAAAATAATTTGTTCCAGCCGGCCGATTCCGAAACCATGAAGGCGATTCGGGTGCATGAGTTTGGTGAGCCGGAAGTTCTTCGGCTCGAAGAAGTGCCGAAGCCGCAGCCTGGTCCTGATCAGGTGGTGATTCGGATGCATGCGATCGGCGTTAACCCGGTCGAAACTTACATTCGTGCGGGAAGCTAATCGCGAATACCGGACTTGCCTTACACGCCTGGAAATGATGGCGCGGGCGTGGTCGAGCAAGTGGGCGCGGATGTAAATGAATTGCAGCCGGGCGATCGTGTTTACACGGCGGGATCGATCAGTGGCACGTACGCCGAGTTTGCGTTGTGCGAGACGGCGCAGGTGCATCCGTTGCCGGCGACGGCTTCGTTTGCGCAAGGCGCGGCCATGGGCACGCCCTATGCGACTGCGTATCGCGGGCTGTTCCACGCGCAAGCGAACCCGGGCGAAACAGTACTGATCCACGGCGCGAGTGGTGGTGTGGGAACGGCGGCGGTACAACTGGCGCGTGCTCGCGGTCTGCGCGTGTTTGGCACGGCGGGCAGTGACGAAGGACGCAAGCTGGCGCACGAACAAGGCGCGCACAAAGTGTTCGATCATCGTGCGCCCGACCAGTTCGAGCAGATCATGAAAGCGACCGGCGGACGCGGTGTTGACGTGATCGTGGAATTGCTCGCGAACGTGAACCTCGGCAAAGATCTAACGATTCTCGCGAAGGGCGGGCGCGTGGCGATCATCGGAAGCCGCGGGCGCGTGGAGATCGATCCGCGCGAGGCTATGCAACGCGATGTCGATCTTCGCGGATTGGTGATGCCAAACACGCCACCGGAACAGCTGGCAAGCATTCATGCTGCGCTCGTCGCTGGCTTGGAAAACGGAACGTTGCGTCCTGTAATCGGTAAAGAATTTCCGCTGGCGGAAGCGGCGCAGGCGCATCGCGCGGTGATAGAGCCGGGAGCATTTGGGAAAATCGTGATGTTTGCTGGGGAAGCGCGGTGAGAGAATATTCGCGAAATGACACCGGAAGAACGCTCGTGCCTTGAATCGATCGAGACAGTTTTACGATCGGAGAATGTCCGCGAACAAATTCGCCCGATTGTCGAACGGATCCGCGCGGAGCTGCGTCGAAAGAAAGAAGCGCTAATGACATGGGAACCGATTCCGTTAACGGTTTTCGGTCGTGCTTTACCGCCTGAGATCCGATCTGCCTGGGTGTTTGTGCTGCGTGCGGGAGCGGACACCGGCGCGGAACGTCATCCGAACAGTCATCAACGCATGATGTCGTTCGAAGGGAGCGGCGATCTCCAAACCGGAGAGCCAGGACAGTGGCAATCGAATGTTTTGGTCAGCAGTTCGGAGGTGCCGCTTGAACGGCGGTGGATTTCCATCCCGCTGAATGTCTGGCATCGACCGGTGGTAGGCGCAGACGCAGATTGGTCTGTTGTTTCGTTTCACACAGTTGTGGCCGACGAATTGATCGAAGAAAAGCCGGACGCGAGCAGCAAAGATGGAACGAAGCAGATGAAGTATTTGGGGCCGAAGTAAGCAGGAAAATGGCACGGCGACATCAGGAGCTGAAGAGAACGCGAAACGTCAAGCGCTCTCGAATTGGGTAGCGAGCGAATTTCAAAGTAGCAAGGCTGGCGCTAATGTGCGGCTCGCTGCGATAGAACCTATTTATGGAGATTCACCAGTTGCGTTATTTCGTCGCGGTAGCCGACGAAGGAAGCTTTTCCCGTGCGGCAGCCAAGGTCCGCGTCGCTCAACCTTCCCTGAGTCAACAGATTCGGAAGCTGGAAGCGGAAGTCGGTCAACCGTTGTTCGACCGTCTGCCACGTTCAGTCGTCCTAACCGAAGCCGGCCGTTGTTTGATCGATTACGCGCGGCAAATTTTGGCCTCGATCGGCGACGCCCGCCGTTGCGTCGACGAGCTCAAAAGCGAGATTGCCGGCGGACTCTCGGTAGGCGCAATTCCCACGATCGCGCCCTATGTCCTCCCGGAATTGATCGGTAAATTCCAAAAGCATTATCCAGAAGTGACCCTGGAAATCGTGGAGGACGTGACCGACGGCATCACTCGGCGGGTGGAAGCTGGAGAGCTGGATGTCGCATTGGCATCCACTTGCCAGCAAAGTCCCACTCTGCGACGCGAATCTCTGGGCAACGAACCATTGCTTGCGCTAGTGCCGAAAGGACATCCCCTGGCAAAAAAGACTCTGGTAACATTGGACGATCTCAAATCGCAAAGGTTTCTACTCCTCCACGAAATGCATTGTCTATCGCAACAGGTGAATCACCTGCTCGCGGTCCGTCGTCTCCGGCCGGAGGTCGCGCTGGCCGGCAGCCAGCTTGGCACGATCGCTAACATGGTCGCGGCTGCAATCGGCGTTTCCATTGTGCCCCAAATGATGGTGAAACACCAAGCCACTCCGGGATGCGTCAGTCTACCGTTCGCTCCGCCAGTTCCAGAGCGGGAACTGAATCTTCTTTAT
>QHNF01000428.1 GCA_003218345.1 Verrucomicrobiota bacterium
AATTTACCGATAAAACTCACGGCGTCCTTCACACGTCGCTTTGCGTACGCGCTGAGCGACCAGTAGCCAAGACCGAAGCGTCGTCTGACGAAATTGATAAGCGGATTGAGCGAGAGCAAAAATTGATAACCAACGTCGCCGGCGAACGCGAGCCATTTCACGTTTTGCACCACAGTGTCCAGTTCGTGGCCATGAATAATTAAAATACGTTCCCCGCAGGCGGTCACATGAATCGCGCTCTGCTTAATGTCGATGTTCCCGTAGGCGCCGCAGAAATCGGCGACCAGCTCGTCGTGATTTCCCGGGATGTAAATCACGTGTGTGCCCTTGCGAGCCTTGCGCAGAATTTTCTGGATAACGTCGTTGTGCTGCTGCGGCCAATAAATACCGCGGCGCAGCGCCCAAATATCGATCAGATCGCCCACAACGTAGAGAGTTTCGAAATCGTTCTCCCGGAGAAAATCCAGCAGCGCTGTGGCATTGCAGCCGCGTGTGCCCAGATGCGCGTCGGAGATCCACGCGGCGCGATAACGCTTTGGCGCCACGAGTTCCCCCGGCGATTCGCCAAAGGAGAATCGCTGTTGGGCCGTGAAGATCGATCGTGGGTTCCGGCGGGGAAAATTGAATGCGTGCATTCCCAGTCAAAAGCAAACGTAAGAATCAGTCCGTCGGGCCTGCAAAAGAATTACTGTTACTTTTGTGTGGCGAAAACTGCGATGCTCCGGCGGCGCAATAATTTCGCGAAAAACCCGCCGAGCTGCTTCTCCCGGCGGGTTTTCGCTAACCTAGCTGAAATGTGCTTAGTCAGGGTGAAAGAACCGGCTAAAAGATCAATTGTACCCGCCCAATCACTTCATTGAACTGATCATCGCCAAACTCAGGATTCGCTTGGCGGAAATCCGACCAGGTATGAATGTAATTCACCATGAGCTTGAGGTCGTCTCCATGGATGTAGTAGTTAACGCCGCCAAGAATTGACGAGATGCCATCATTCCCCATTTGACCGGGGTTTAAATGTTGCCACTGAACCACAGCTTGAAGCTTCTTCGGTATCAAGAAATAGCCGCCGGTCACGTAGAATCCGTCCGTCGTGAATTTGGAGAAATCCGGAGGAACTCCGTTGACTGTGCGAGGCTGAACGCGTTCCTGAAGAAACTCACCAATGAGATCAAACGGACCCATCTTGAGCCACGCATCTACGCTCCACGCCGTTCGCTCATCCGCTCCGGGGAGCACGAACGGCGAAAGAGAACCGTCAGAATTCACCAGTAAAGTCAACGTTTGCGAAATATTTGTTCCCTTATCATCGCGGCTATTGAGAATGTCGGCGCCAAGTTTGAGGAAGGATCCCTTTCCAAAAACGTCCTTGAACAAGGTGGACTCCAGCCTACCCACATACATGAAATTGTTGTTGTCGTTATTGGTGATGTTCCGCCCGTTTCCGTTGAAAATGCCAGCATAGTACGTCAGCAGATCCTTCTGGTCAGGCCAGATGGTCGCGAACGGTTTTCCCCAGAGCTGAATGCCAATCTGTCGCTCCGGCGTGATCGCGCCAGTCGGTAGAGTTCGTTCGATCGTGTACAGCGAAGTGTCCGGAGTCAGCTGCTCCAAACCAAACGGTGCTTTCCACTGACCCGCCTTGATCTGCGCCCAGGGGAATTGATGCCAGTTGATAAAAATGTCCGTGCCCTCGAACGCCGTTCGGCTCGAATTAAGTCCGTCGCTGCTTTCAAAGTCGCCTTCCAGCTTGAAATCGAATTGCTCGGCAAAATCGCCGGTCAGATTGATTCGTGCGCGGCGCAGACGAAACCGATCTTTCAAGGCGGTCTGACCAAAACGGCCTTCGAACGCGGAGACATCACCGTCTTCGAAATTCATCTTGATGAATCCGCCCAGCACCAACTTCAATTCTGGTCCACGCTGCTGCACGTAAACCGGCGGTTTCTCTTCGACGACCGCCTTCTCCGTTTTTCCGTCGTAAGTGACTTTGGTTTTCATTTTGCCAGGAGGCACATACGCAGCCTGCTTTGTCTTTAAGGTGCTGACTTCGGCTTCCAGCTCGGCGTTGCGGTGTTGCAGTTGTTCGACTGCGCGTTCAAGCTTCTGAAGCCTCTCGGACTCGGATGCCGTCTGCGCGCCAAGCGGCTGCGCCGCCAGCGAAATGATTGCAGCCAGGCTCGCGCCCGCCGCCCGTAAATTGATTTTCTTTACGAACATTCG
>QHNF01000427.1:0-2237 GCA_003218345.1 Verrucomicrobiota bacterium
TGCTGCGTCGCGAGAAGGTCGACAATTAATATAGAGGCAAAAAAAGATCGCTTTGCGGTCGGCGCGCCTTTTCAATCAGTTGCCATGCAAAAACAAACCTTGGTTCTCGTCGTCCTCACTCTATGCACCTCGTCGACGTTCGTTCTCAGCGCCACTGACACTCCGGAAACGCGCCGCCATGAAGCCGAACGTTACCTCCAGGCCACGCCACCGAAGGCAATGTTCGATCTATTACCTATGAGAGATTGAAAAGTCAGACACGGTTGCCTGAGAGATAGTCAGACACGGCCCACAGATGCCCGACCCGGCGCTCCACGCGCAGAAAATGAATGCGGCTGATTTTGATAAACTAAAGCGACGCAGAAAAAGAACGCTTCTTTCACCGCCCAAAATGTGGTCAGTTTGTGGACAGGCGCGAACTCCGCGACGGTCCACTCTTTCGGAACCCAACGGGAACCGTCTCGCCCCGTAGGAACCGCTGCAGAAGTTGCCGAGCGCGTCGTTCGTTTCGTCGTTCGTTCCACCACCGATTGGTGGCAGAAGGATGCGGAAAGATCAAGAAGCGGCGTCCATAAATGCGTATCTCCGCCAGAAAAGGCAAGTCGCGGAAGCCGAAGCAACGAGCGACGTTCTTACCGAGCAGGACGATACGCTCGACGCGCCAGTCCAATAGGACGTCGGCGGCGTTGACGTTGCCTTTCGCGTGGTCGAACGCGTCGCCTTTGCGGCGCTTCCCGCTGTAGTGCGTGTTCAGGTGCTTCCGGCGACACGCGATCAGCTCGTCGTAACTTATTCCGGCGAGCCGCGCGATCTTCTGGCCGTTCGGGCCGGCTAGTGGTTTGCGCGGGTCGCCGCGTCGCGACGGCGCTTGGCCGACCAGCCCGATCTTGTGCGTCTCGATCTTCTTCTTTTTCATGATGCCGCCAAGTCACGATTGAACGCTGCCGGACTTTTGCGAGCCAAAATTAGTAGCTTACCATATGCCAATGTCCGATTCTGGGGAAGTGCGGAGTATCTAATGGCTTATAAGAAGCATCTTGCACGTCGAAATTTTTTCAATGCAACGTAATCGCAATTTCACGCGACGTGTCAAAGCGTAAGCCATTTCGACAAAGCACGTAGTATATGCACAAGCGCGATGACATTCGCTTTCACAACGATTCGTTTGTGCATGCCACGACAATTTCAACGGCGGCGGCCCAACACAGCTCGGAAAACCATCAAACGAGTGAACGGCTCTGCACGCGTTTACGATGTCCGGCCCCGCAAAGATCATCGCGGCGTCAATCTGGTTTCCGACGCGCTGCCATTTGGTGCGCTGTGGTACGGTGAACCGATGCAATCGCGAACGCAACCAGCTACGCAAAGTTTTACAGCCGTTCACATGATGCTGTGATCCGGGTTTACGATGTAGCGGACAACGTGATCGAAACGCACGAGCACGCAGGCGATTTTCGCGAGTTCTGACAGCCGACTGCGAGGGCCAGGAATTAAACGGGGACTAACCTGGTCCGGTGTCTTATGAAAAATTAGCACGGAAACCCCAGTAACCGCCTCTCCGCACCGGTACAGCCCGCAGTCGCTGCCACCGTTTGAAACACCGGTTGCGGCCCGCGGTTGCGGAAACCTTCGCAAAAAATTGTGGACAGTTACCCGATGATGACTGCCGGATCATAATGTGATTGACACGCACGAGCACGCTGGCGATTTCAAAGAGTGGTGAGCGCGAATAGATTCGTACTCACGGCGCAGTGGGTCAAGGAGTTAGTCCGTCCCATTGGAGAATGGTGGGCAATAATGTCTGGAGCGCTTTCCATTCCCTTCGCGTTTTTGGCGCTTTTCAATCTCTTCTCGGGAAGATTCTTATTCGCTGCCCTAGCGTATGCTTCCCTTTGGGTGCTGGTAATCGCTCAGTACAGGCGAATATGCGAGCTTACGGTTGCTCGGTTTAAGCTGATAGTTTCGCCGGGCTATCGAATTAGACCACACGATCCTAATTCTGTTTTCATCCACCTAAGTTTATCTTTCACGTTCCCTTCATCGCCGGCTCGGCGCGTGGCGGCGGCACAGCAGCAGCCCGATAAATCACGGAAAAGAAAGTGCGAAAACTAAATGCGAGATGCCGGCATGCAACTCATTTGCCGGGAAGCCGAACCGTTGGCGAAAGATCAGCCAGTTGGCGAAATAAATCGGCAGCGCGAGAACGTTCATAGCACAATGCCACCGCCGGTGGGCAG
>QHNF01000427.1:2308-3091 GCA_003218345.1 Verrucomicrobiota bacterium
AATTCTGTTTTCATCCACCTAAGTTTATCGAACGAGAGTACGCCACCGGCAGAGTTGCACAACATAGAGGGCGAGTCTTGGACGGATCAGCGTTTCGTTCTCAGCGCTTCAGCCGCAACCGTCGTCGGGCGCGTTGCGCACTCGTTCCATACCGACGTATCTATGTCGCCGGGCATTGCTGCGACGGTTGCAGTGAAGCTGCGCTCTCGTTTGAGCTAAGCGCTGGCGGTTTTCGACAGCAGCTAACGCTCTGAAGACGCGCCGACCAGTTCTGACTCCACAAGGGCCTCTGGATTTACAATGTCCTCGGCCAATTTATTCAGAAGCTCGTTCGTTTCGGATTCTTCCTCGAGTGTAGTTTGTAGAAGGTCAGCTGACCTGTCCTTTCCAAGCAGTTGAGCAAACGTTCGCACGCTGCCGTAACTCGCGATTTCGTAATGTTCGACTTTCTGCGCAGCTACGATTATGCCGGCGTCGATTACGGACTCGTCCCCGTCTTTGTGAAGGATCTCCGACCCTTCCTCAATGAGCCCTTTCATGGCGTGGCAGGTTTTACCCTTCGGCTTCTCATCAAGCTCTTGGAATACTTGTTCAAGTCTTTCAACGTGAGACTCGGTCTGTTGCAGATGTTTCTCAAAAGCATCCTTTAATTCCTGTGATGAAGCAGCCTTCGCCATTTTCGGCAACGCTTTGAGCAGTTGGTTTTCTGCGTTGTAGAGATCCCGTAATTCGTTGATGTAAAGTGTTTTTAATGTATCCAGCTTCATAATATCCCCTTTCCTT
>QHNF01000423.1 GCA_003218345.1 Verrucomicrobiota bacterium
TAGCGGTCCGAAGAAATCTCCCTTGCCGCTCTCATCGATTCCAAAATGCGGCTGAAACATTTCCGGCGAATGCACTTCTTCATAACCAAGCTTCGCCTCTCCCAGAATTTTCGGCTCGAGCTCGAACTGCACGAATTCCTCTATGCCTTTGCCTTGCACCAAAACTTTCGGACCCTTTTCGTAAACCGCGACGCTCAGCTTGTTTTTTTGCGCGAAGAAAATCGTCCACTGCTTCGGCACGAATTTGAAGCCAAGCTCATCCAGCAAAGCGCGCAGTTTGGTCGCCTGTTCATCTGTAAGCGGATGTGTGTATGAATTCATTTACGCCACAGATTAACACAGATGAAAGACGGATAAGAGAAGGAGTGAGGATTCAGGGTCCAGACATCTGTGTTAATCTGTGTCCATCTGTGGCTTTCCAAACAAATCACTTCCGACGCGCGCTTGTGAATTGGTACCGCCGGAACGGCCGCGATCTGCCCTGGCGTAAGACCCGCGATCCCTACGCTGTTCTCGTCTCGGAATTCATGCTCCAGCAAACCCAGGTCGCCAGCGTTATTCCTTATTATCATGATTGGCTCCGCCGATTTCCCGATTTCGCTTCACTAGCGCGCGCTTCGCAAAACGATGTCCTCCACGCATGGCAGGGCCTGGGCTATTACAATCGCGCGCGGAATCTCCACCACACGGCGAAGATTGTACAGGATCGGCACCGCGGGATTTTGCCCGGCGACATCTCAGCGATCCGCAGGTTGCCGGGTATTGGCCGCTACACGGCAAACGCGGCCGCGACATTTGCTTTCGATCAACCGGTCCCAATTGTCGAAGCGAATAGCGCGCGCGTGCTCGCCCGCTTGTTCGACATTCGCGCGACGGCTGATTCTGCAATCGGTCGCGAAAAACTCTGGGGGAACGCCGCACACCTTGTCCCAAGACACAATGCCGCGCGGTTCAATTCTGCACTTGTCGATCTCGGCGCGCTCGTCTGCCTGCCGACTAAACCGCAATGCAATATCTGCCCGGTGGAAAAATTTTGCCGCGCAAAAAATCCGGAAGTACTCCCGATGAAGAAATCCAGACCGCGCACAAAGCGACTCATCGAAAGACACGCATTTGTCGTTAGTCAGGGCAGGATTCTGCTCGAACAATCATCCCCACGCTGGCGTGGAATGTGGATTCTGCCGCCGCTCAAATTTGACGGCTTAAAGCCGTCAAGTTTATGGCGACGTCCGGTTTACAAGTTAGTGTTTCCGTTCACGAATCATCGCATCACGTTGAGTGTTTACGCACATCGTCCGCGCAGGATCGACGGCCGCTTACAACATTGGGTCAAAATCAATTCGCTCGACTCGATTCCCATTCCCTCGCCGCACGGAAAGGCGGTGCGACATCTTCTCAGCGGATTGCAAGGAGCACCAACACACCGGCGACTGTCGTCAATATCGTGATCGGAATACCGAAGCGCGCATAATCCCAGAACCCGACTTCGAGATGTTCGCGCGCAGATTCCACCACAATCATGTTCGCGACTGAGCCAACGATAGTGAGGTTGCCGGCGAATGTGGTCGCCAACGCGAGTACTTTCCACATCAGCGTGGGCTCGGCAAAGCGAGTGATCCACTTCCCCGCCACTAGTACAAACGGAACATTCGAGAAAATGTTAGAGCCCGCCACGGAGAACCAGGTAAGGTTCCAGGTCTGTGCTGTCGCGCGCGATCCAAAAACTGGCTGCAGATGGGTGTAAATCGCGTCGGGCAAGCCGGTGTCGCTCAGTCCATCGACTACCAC
>QHNF01000424.1:0-3093 GCA_003218345.1 Verrucomicrobiota bacterium
GTTTTTACCGCGACGTCGTTGCAGCGGGCGCGCAGTCGGCCAGTCCACTCTTATTTCCAGAAACGGTGTTTAACGCGCCTGCGAGCCATCTGGCGGCAATCCTCGGCGTCACCGGCGCCACTTACACTTTAGTGGGCGATGGAGCGGTGGGTCTATTGGCGATAAAAATGGCCGAGGACCTGATGGCAAATGAAGCGCTCGACCATTGCCTAGTCGTGGGGACAGAAGAAGTCGATTGGCTCCTGTGCGACGCCTATCGACGATGGCGTTTGCTTCGTCTGACGCCTCCGATTGAGCCATTCAGCAAACAAAAGCGGGGAATGATTTTGGGTGAAGGCGCAGGAGCAATCCTGCTCGCACGCCCTAGCGCACGGCAGGCGGGAAACGGGCCGATTACAGTGGAATGCGCTCATCCAGGCGGATATTACCGGAAACGCACGGAAGCAGAAGAAATTTTAAAGCGCATCCTGCGTGATCTCAGTCAAACCGAAATTGATCTTGTTATCTCGAGCGCGAACGGCACATTTATTGATCAGGCCGAATACGGAGCGTTACGGCAGGTTATCCCGGATGCGATCGTTTATACCGCCAAACCAGCAATGGGGGAAAGCGTTGGTGCTGCAGGACTGTGGCAGATCATTTTGGGAGCCCAAGCCCTGCGCTATCGGGAGCTTCCGCCTGTGCTTCATGCAGACCCAGCCATTCGGTTGCAGCTTTCACTTTCATGCATGCCTGTCATGAGAGCGAGACGCGCAATCGTCCTAAGCTGTGGAGTCAATCAGCAAGTGGCAGGTTTGCGACTATCAATCGGGTGATATTGTCGCCACTCTTCTTGTGGCAGGAGACTGAGTTCCGAACAAAACGCGATCTGACAAAAAATTGCGTCAGCGGAGCGGGATGAGATTCCAGTTCGTTTTTCCACCCGCGATTTCCAGCCATGCGACACTGGGAGGCGCGCCCTGATTGGGGCGCGTTACGCAACCGGGATTTAGAAATAGCACACTTCCACGCCTTTCGTTTTGCGGGACGTGCGTGTGTCCATGCAGGACGACATCCACATCATTCGGCGGGGACAAGATCAATAACTAGCGGCCATTCGAAATTGCTGTCGCAATTTCCGCGCACGACAGTCACGCGAGGCCCGATCGCACGCAGCTCGTCGAGAATTCTTTCCGCGCACACGTCACCCAGATGCCAGATTTCATCTGCGCCTTTAGCGATTTCACTCACCTCTTTAGGCAAGCGATTGTGCGTGTCTGCCAGGATGAAAATGCGCAACGGATGTAGAGGTCGTATTCGGAGACATCTTCTTCAAAACTCTCCTGATCTAGGACCTAGCGTCGGCGTGGCGTTCTTCAGGGACTTCCACAAGAGACATTACCCACGACAGAGTACGTGGCAGCCGGATGACCGTTGTCCCGCTGTCCTTTAACAAAGGTGTGGTCTACGAGGAGGGTTGAGCGCTCCAGATTTTGAGTCTGAGCTGTGTCGCCGGTGAACGTCCTTCCGTTAACAGCTCCGAGCAGATCACCCGGAACTGGGCTGCCGACTGCGGATTTCGGTACGATGAGAGTAATTGTTCCATCAGCATTAAAGGTGCTTCCAGGTAAGGACCCGACTGCAGTTTCCGTCGGAACGCCAATAACAAGACCCACCACGGCGGTAGCAATGGTACCATACTCAAAGGTGACTGTTCCGTTTTGGTCCGTCCTCATGCCAACGTAGAACTGCTCGGCTGCCGGATCGTACGATTGGGCAGCGTACGAGTTCCAGACGATTCTCCATCTGCTACTAGGCGGCACGTTTGCCAGACTGGTTACTTTCATCTTGAACATTAGGTTGTTAGTTCCGGGAGGCTCACCTACGGTAACATAGTCGATCGCAAGCGAGGCAGGCGCTAGACCCTGGAGCGGTTGTTCCGGATGGCCTGGTGGTGTCCGTTGAACAATCAGGCCAGTACACGTATCACCGACATAAGGCGCGGCGATTTCATTGTTTCCGCATGACGTGCCGACGCCATTTACTGCCAGCACTTTGTAATAATAAGTCTTGGTGACATCGGTGGCAGTAAGGTCGTTGTATGTTGTCTGGTTTCCCGAAACGTTCGTTAGCAGAGTCTCAGCGCCGCTAGCTGTACCCCGCATAATCCGGTAGCGCGTAATTGCCGAATTTCCCGTGTCGGCTTCGGACCAGGCGAGATGGACAACTGAGTTGACTCGTCGCAGTGTCAGCGACGGCATGCCAGGCTTCGATTTAGCGTGTAGCGGATTCGGAGGGTCGAAGTTCGCAATCAGTCGGCGTCCGCTCGATTGTCGCGCGATTACACCTCTCGCCGTATAGGCGTTGCCTTTCGCGGTCAGCGCTGCTTGAGCGCAGGCGCCGTCGGCACACCCATCAACATAGCCGACCTGCACTCGCCCCTGCTTGTCAACGGTCATGTCAAAGAAGTCGAGCAAATTGCGGCAAATGTCGGCGCCGCCATGCATCCAGATGCAACCGCGCTGCATTGGATCTTTCGGTGTTACGTCGGTCGTGGTCCAGTGCAATCCTCCATCGAACGTATTTGAAACATAAAGATGCCAGACACCAGCGAAGTTATTTGCCGAACCGTCTCCAGATGAAGTCGAACCGTAGAAAGCCACTGCAGCGCGGCCAGCACCGCCTGCCACTGCTGCGGGGAAAGCAATGTTCTTCAAACCGTAAACTGCGCCTACGTCATAGATGTTCTGCCACGTCTGGCCGTGGTCGGTAGATGTCGCCACGACTGCGTTGGAGCCACCCGTAGCGCTACCAGCTACTGTGCTACTAGACATTGCAAAATAGACTCGACCGTTATTATCGGTTGCTGCCGCTGGATCTTGAAGATTGGAGTTAGCGCGGGTCTGGCTGCTTGCGTTTTGGACTGGACGTATGCTCCATGTTAAGCCGTTATCTTCCGACACGACGACGGCCCCCGTCCCACCACAGCTGTTATTGGGAAGATAAACCGTTCCGTCCGGTGCGACTTTGACGTGCCCATGCAATCCGCCACATTGCGACGTGTAGGTCGGTACTGGAGGACCATACGTGGCGCCGCCGTCATCGCTACGCAAA
>QHNF01000424.1:3140-5359 GCA_003218345.1 Verrucomicrobiota bacterium
GGCACATGATAGGGCCCGCCGCCGATCGTCTCGTGGTCGATGCCAGATCCGAGCGGGCCAGAACTTGGCGACCAGCCGGCATAGCTGGGCTGACCTAACTGATCGAGTCCATCAGTATCTGTGAATGAAACTTTGCACGTCGGCGTGGTAAGTGTGAGTTCTCCTGCAAACACCCGACCAGTCTGACGATCGGTGAAACCGATGGGATCGGAATCAACGAATTGCGATGTCGGGGCTGGGCTATTGTACCAGGTCGCACTCTGGCCATTTGCGGGGCAGCTATCGTCGAACTTTATGAACAGCGTTTGGAGGTCCGATTGGAAGTTAGTTACGCCCGTCGCTGAGTTTGGCGATCTCCAGTTGACCCCGATCGACGGTTCGCCTGCATCGTGGCCCATGTATTCCACCGTGTGGACCGTGGGCCCCTGACTGCTGTCGGTAACCTGCACCAAGGTTCCCGGCGCTTCGAAGTTCTGAAAGCCCATCTTCGGGCCTGTATCCTGGGGCGCCGAGGGCGCCAATGCGGACGCGGCTGATGTAGACATTGCGCTGGCGCTGCCGGAATACTGAAACGCAGCCGTGGCGCTAAAATAAACCACATGCACAGAAAACTGCCCGGTGCCGATGTCGGGGTTGCTAGGATCAAGATCGACGACTTCCGGCGGTGTCCCGCCGTGCGCGGAGGTACCACCGGGCACGATCGGCCCGGAATTAGTGCCTTTGTGAACATACACGTCGTAGTCGCTCACACCGGAAGGGTCGGCGCAACTGATGGTGATACGGGCTTTGAGGCCGGCCCAGTTAGTCGGTGTGCCGGATAAGGTCAGAACAAACGTATCGCAATTTACACCTTCAACACATGTGCTTTCGTCGAGCGAAGAGCCGCCAGTCGCTGTCCCCACCCAATTCACGGTCGGACCGGTAGGGCCAAGAGTTCCGGAGCTGGGCGTCGCCGAACGCAAGCCGGTCGTCAAAAGGACGAACGCGCCTAGGAAAACGCCGATTACAAAAAAAAGCGCGCCGATGGTAGCGCGCGCGGTCATTGAAGTGGAGATTTTTTTCATGAGAAGGATTGTTAGTTGTTCGCGTTAAAAAATCGTTGAAACGACCGATTTTGGTCGTCTTGCATTGCCTAAGTCAATATTTTTTAACGTGCTAGAGTCGTTCGAGCGCTTTTCGGGCGAGCACTTTCGACTTCTCGAGTTTGGTCGCTTCGTCATCAGTTCCGCCGAGGCCGATCGAAATGAAAGCGTCACTTTTTAAGATATAAAGCACGCCGCCGAATCGGTTGCTGATCCAGTAGGCATCATCTCCCAGGCCGCTGATCTTTTTTGGCGGACTTCCCTTCTCATTTTGGTCGCGAGCCTTTGTCTCCGATTTTCCATCGCGCTCCTTCTCGTTTGTGTTATACGCGTCAAACTTCTCTTTCCAGAAGTCCTTCGGACTGCGCTCACCCCGCTGATTTGGATACTTCTCTACGAGTGCCAGATTCACTGATTTGCTGAATTCCGCTGCTGTATAAAAACACTGCGCAACCCGGAAAACTCCCTCCGAACGTTCACTGCTCTTTGTCTCATTCACCGGCACTTCTTGGACCGATTCGATTTCGTCTTTCGAAATTAGGCTGCAGCCATCGTGCTTCACGGTCGAGCTTGCGCGTTCTCTGCACCCGCCTAGAACGCCTGAAAGAGCTAAGGAGAGACAGACGACTAGCAGCTTGCGCACGGAAGGACTTTGGCCTAACGAACCAAATCGGACAAGATATCTGCGATAATCTTGCAGTTGTTTTGATCTGGCCGTGGGTGGCTGCGTTGCTTCGCCAGTTGACGAATGTTAGCGTCGCGTGCCTGTCATGAGTCAGAATTACAAAGAAACGCTCAACCTGCCACGAACGGAGTTTCCGATGAAGGCGAACCTCCCTGCGCGCGAGCCGGAGATGCTGAAAATGTGGGAGGAAACGCGGCTTTACCAGCAAATCCAAAAGTCGAGAGAGGGCCGAGAGTTATTTGTCCTGCATGACGGGCCGCCGTTCGCGAACGGAGATGTGCACATGGGCACTGCGCTCAACAAAGTCCTCAAGGATTTCGTGGTGAAGTCGCAGGCCATGCTCGGCAAGCGCACGCCATATATCCCTGGCTGGGACTGCCACGGTCTGCCGATCGAATACAAGGTCGTGAAGGAATCCCGTGGCCTTTCTCCGCTCGAAGTCCGCAAAAAGT
>QHNF01000425.1:0-434 GCA_003218345.1 Verrucomicrobiota bacterium
AAGGTCGGCATATTTGCAGGAATCCACGGCGACGAACCCGGCAGCGTGCTAGGTCTCATGCAGCTGGCACGCGCTCTTGAGTGCTATCCTGAAATGGGGCGTAATTATCAACTCTGGCTCTATCCGCTTTGTAACCCGGGCGGTTACATGGACGGGACGCGTGAATCGCGGTCCGGCAAAGATCTGAATCGCCAGTTCTGGAAAAACTCCTCCGAGTTGGAAGTGCAGCTGCTCGAAAAAGAAATCAGCAAACAGCGATTCAATGGCATTATTTCGCTGCACTGCGACGATACCAGTTACGGCGTGTATGGCTTCGGAGGCGGCGCTCTAAACGAGCGGTTGCTGAAGCAGGGGTTGGCCGCAGCCGAGCGCGCGCTCCCGCGTAATACCGCCGCGCAAATCGACGGCTTCACAGCCAGGCACGGGATTATTGA
>QHNF01000425.1:527-2646 GCA_003218345.1 Verrucomicrobiota bacterium
CCTGTTTGGATTGCACGCCATTTTCGCTGAATACCGTCAGTTAAAGTGCACGTCAAAAACGTGATGGATGTCCATCGCGAAAAAGTTGGATTGACTCGCATGAGCTTTTTCCGGGAACACCGGCTCGACACCGGCGGTTCCGTTGCACTATTTTTTCTCCACAAGCGACAGGAACGCTTCGTAACCTTCACTTTTCATTTCTTCGATTGGAATGAAATGGAAGGCGGCCGAATTAACGGCGTAACTTTGTCCGGTGGGCGATTTCGGGTCGGGAAAGAGATGGCCAAGGTGGGCGTTACTTCGTTTGGCGCGCAGCTCGGTGCGCTGCATATCGTGCGAAGTGTCCAGGTTCTCGACGAGGAGATCTTTTGAGATCGGTTTGCTGAATGTGGGCAGGCCGATGCCGGCGTCGTATTTGTCGAGCGAGGTGAAGAGTGGTTCGCCGGTAATGACATCGACGTAGATGCCGGTGCGGTCGTTGTTCCAAAACTGATTTTGGAAAGCCCTTTGGGTGCCACCTTCCCGCACGACGTTATATTCCTCGGCCTTTAATCGGCGTTTCAAGACGGCGTCGCTCGGGACCGGCCGGTTCGGATCGAAACCTGTAGTCTCCCTTTTCTCTTTCTGCGCGAGAAAGAAGAAGTAGAGGCCCACGGCGATGAGCACGATCGCGATGCCGACACCGATGTACGTGCTGAGGGCCGATCTTTCTTCGCTGGTGATTCGGCCCCCGTACATCAGATCGCCCTCGACATTATTAAGCAGAGATTGGCCACGTCTGTCATTTATTTTTTTCAACAGAGGGAGGACTGATTTGCGGACGCGTTTTCGCTGGGCTGGCGAAAAATGCGGGTTAAGGCGTTGATCACCCGAGCGGTCGCTTGTGGCAACATCTCGATCGGCTACGCTTGGTTCCGATGTCTCGATACGTTTTGGATCACCATTTACAAGGCGAGAAAAATCGGCTCGCCTTGATGTCGCAATTACTTGATCCGATGCACCGGCGACACATTGAGTCGCTCGGAATCGGCCGCGATGCTCGGGTGCTGGAAGTCGGTTGCGGCAACGGTTCAATGTCGACGTGGATGGCTGAGCACGTTGCTCCCGACGGACAGATCGTCGCGTTGGATCTCGACCTCTCGCTTGTCGATGATGTGCATGCTCCGGGCGTTGAGTTCCGTCAGGGCGACATCGTCACGGCGCCGGTCGATCCTGGTCATTTCGACTTTGTGACTGCGCGCGCGGTTCTTCATCACGTGGCAGACGCGAAGGCGGCGACTGGCAATCTCGTCGCGAGCCTCAGGCCGGGCGGCGC
Source organism: Verrucomicrobiota bacterium (assembly GCA_003218345.1). Lineage (GTDB taxonomy): Bacteria > Verrucomicrobiota > Verrucomicrobiia > Chthoniobacterales > UBA10450 > Udaeobacter. The sequence goes on from QHNF01000425.1 coordinate 1,843, forward strand.
AATTCTGCTGATCGAGCCTGACTTCCTGCCGGTCAGTGTCGCCGAGCCGATAAAGGTGCGGACATTCTGGAGCGGATGGTTAGCCTGGTCGCGGGAGCGGGGCATCGATTATCACATAGGTCGAACACTCGCGCCGCGGCTTGCAGCCTATGGTCTTAAGGAGATTCAAGGCACCGCGGAGACGGCCATCTATAATGGTGGTTCCCAATGGGCCGATTACTGGCGTGAGACGATCACTGAGCTTCGTGGCGACCTGGTACAGTCTGCCAAACTCAATGACGCGCTCATCGACGCATTCCTCGCTCAATGCGCCGACCCGAACCGATGGGTCCAGACAATCGCATTCACTGCCGTTCACGCGCGTGCACCGGGCAGCTGACCTCTCGCTACGCTTCCATGTTCGTCAAGGCTACCACGTGACGAGCCCGCGTGGCAGGCAGGGTGCCAGGTTGCAGCTCACAGAGCCGCCACTACAGCGTGCTCACTTATGCATTGTAATAAGCCGCTAGTTACCGGTTAGCGGTTATCAGCGAAGCTATCGGGAAAATAGGCCCGGAGCAAAATTTTTTCCCCCGAAAAGAAAGGCGCCGAGCCTGTTTACGAGTAGATTGTCGCCATGCCGACTTACATTTATGAAACCACCGATCCCGCCAAACCGATCCGTACCTTCGAGGTTAAGCAAAGCGTCCACGATGAGCCGCTTCGCAGCGACCCGGAAACTGGCGAAGGAGCGAGGCGTGTGATCTCGGCTGGTTACAACGTTCTCATTCGCGGAAAATCTGTTGGTCCTTCGGTCGGCTCGGT
>QHNF01000431.1:0-425 GCA_003218345.1 Verrucomicrobiota bacterium
GATCACGCCGCGGCGGCGGTCGCCAAGTCAGGTGTTTCCGTTTTCGCGTGGAAGGGCGAAAGTCTCGAGGATGATTGGTGGTGCACTTACCAGGCGATCTCCCATCCGAACGGCAAAGGTCCGCAGCTTATAGTCGATGATGGTGGCGACGCCACGCTGCTCATCCACAAAGGATACGAGCTCGAAGAAGGCAGTGATTGGGCGAAGAGCAAATCGGCGAACAAAGAAGAACAGGTCATCAAAGATTTATTGCTCGAGATCCAGCGCGAGAATCCCTACCGCTGGCACGAGATCGTAAAAGAGTGGCGCGGCGTTTCCGAGGAGACGACCACCGGTGTGCATCGTCTCTACAAGATGCATCAGGAGAATCGGCTGCTTGTTCCAGCAATCAACGTTAACGATTCGGTTACGAAATCGAAGTTCGA
>QHNF01000431.1:563-1168 GCA_003218345.1 Verrucomicrobiota bacterium
TTATTACCGAGATTGATCCAATCAATGCGTTGCAAGCTGCGATGGAAGGCTACGAAGTCACCACCATCGAAGACACGCTTGGCCGCGGCGACATTTACATCGCCGCTACCGGCAACCTCGACATCATTACGCTTGAGCACATGCAGCGCATGAAAGACCAGGCGATCGTCGCTAACATCGGCCACTTCGATAACGAAATCCAAGTCGATGCGCTCAACGCAGCTAAAGGTGTGAAGAAGACCAACATCAAACCGCAGGTAGATAAGTACAGATTCCCCGATGGTCATGAAATTTTCCTCCTCGCCGAAGGCCGGCTTGTGAACCTCGGTTGCGCCACCGGTCACCCGAGTTTCGTCATGTCGAATTCGTTTTCCAATCAAGTGCTTGCGCAACTGGATCTGTGGAAGAACCGCGACAGTTACAAAGTGGGCGTTTACGTTTTGCCGAAGACACTCGACGAAGAAGTCGCCCGTCTGCACCTGGAAAAAATCGGCGTTAAACTAACGAAGCTTTCCCAAAACCAAGCCGATTACCTCGGCGTGGCAATTGACGGCCCGTTTAAGTCAGAGCATTACCGGTACTAGGCGCTGGTGGGACGACCTCGG
>QHNF01000431.1:1242-3492 GCA_003218345.1 Verrucomicrobiota bacterium
ACTCTTAGCTCGCCAATTTCGAGGCGCTTGATTTTTGCGCGGCCGATGACCAGCCGCCCAATCCCGATGAACCCGGCCGCCAGTGCGCCGACGGCAATAGCACCGACAGCAATTGCCCCAATCGATTGCGCCCCGACGGCCAGTGCGCGAATTGCAACGGGGCCGAACCTTCCTCCGGCTTCCTCAATATCGTTTGATTTCATCTCGTTAACTCCGCGCTCGTGACTACAACGTAGCTACACTTTGATTGTCCGCCACGGCGCCATTTTCCCGAAATATGGACGCCTCGGTTTTTCTTCGCCGCATCGGTGAGGATTTCCGTTTCACGCCTCGGCGCCGCCAGCCACACCGTTGATCCTGCACCGTGAAAATCGAACATGATTTGCGATGTGCACGGCTCGCCGGCATACAGCGTAACCCACCCGACTTGATCGAAACGCGAACCGACCGCCGCCGCCTTGACCTGCGCCGCCGGTTTCTTTACCTGGGCGCAACTTGCCATTCCGGCCAGAGCGGCCCCTGCGATAAACCAATGTAATAAGAACTTTTTCATACCAAAGAAATCAGAACTGCTCGCGAACCGCTTCAGAAAATCCATTATTCGCGCTCCTCCGCGTGAAAGCGATGTAACATTCGATGAACAAACGGCGCGAGCAGCACTGATACGATGCCGATGAACACCAGGCCCGAAACAGAGCGTAAAACGAAGCGAAACTTTCCCGGCGTTCGTGGGCAACGGATCGATTGGACCCATTCCTCCAAGAATCATCGACGCATTTAGGAGCGAATCGATCCAGCTCAAGTGCGCAAGACAATGATAGCCCAGAACACCGATTCCAAGTCCAGACACCAAAACTCCAAGTGCCACCAGCCCGTGTCGACCAACACGTTTGAGAAATTCAGCCCGACTTAGAAGACGCTGCTTTCGGCGCTTGTACATGTGCGGGGGATTACGCTAGTGTTTAACGTCGGATGTCGAGCAGCACGATTTTCCGCGCAAGATAAGCTGAGAAATAACCAGCGTACCGCTTTTGCAAATCCGGCCGCTGCCAGTCTTTGCCGGTGATAATGTTCCGGCAATTGCGCGCGCCACATTTGCATTCGACGGAATACTCATCGTCATCTGTCATCGCCCAATCATGCGTGAGTTCTTCGCCGGCGAGGATGTCGCGCATCGCTACGAACGTGATCTCACCACGCATGCCAAGATTTGGATCGCATGAGTGATTTGAATATAACATCGACAACTCGCGCTCTTCGTCGGTCACGGGCGCGACAAAAAGATCGTCATCGATCTGAATTTCCACTGGGCCAAGCCGAGGCGTGACTTTTTTCGCGCAAAGTCTTTCGATCAACAACGTGCCCGCCTTTTACCGCGACGATTTCGTCTTTCGCGATCTCAGCTCTCGCAAACAGACCACGTTCATGAATTTGACTCTCGCGCACTTCGGTTTTGCGCGAACGGTACGAAAGTTGCGTCATAACTTGGCGACATTAATTGTCATTTGCTTCGGCGGTTGACACAACCGCCGCTGCAACGTTGCGTTCATGCTTTGCCCGCATGAAATCTCGCCCGGCCGCGGTTATTTTTATTCTCGTCACGGTGACCCTCGACATTTTGGCGATGGGTTTGATCATCCCCGTTTTGCCGAAGCTGATTCTGGATTTTCTCGGCGGCGAGATGACGGATGCGGCGAAATGGAGCGCCCGGTTCGCGGTGGTCTTCGCGCTAATGCAGTTTTTCTTTTCGCCCTTGCTCGGAGTTTTGTCGGATCGATTTGGAAGACGTCCCATCATCCTGCTCTCAAATCTCGGTCTCGGATTGGATTACATCGTGATGGCGATGGCGCCCACGTTAAGCTGGCTTTTCCTAGGCCGAATTATCTCCGGAATCACGACTTCAAGCATTCCGACTGCGATGGCGTACATCGCCGATGTTACGCCGAAAGAAAAGCGAGCTGGAGCCTTCGGCCTGATCGGCGTGGCATTCGGCATCGGATTCACATTCGGACCGGCAATTGGTGGATTGGCGGGCGATGTCAATCCGCGTCTTGCGTTTTGGATTGCAGCCGCTCTTAGCCTGGCGAATTGGCTCTGGGGTTACTTCTTCGTCCCGGAATCCTTGGCCCAAAATCAGCGAAAAGAATTCAAGTTGCAGCGCGCCAACCCGGTCGGCTCGCTCACGTTATTGCGTTCTCACCACGAACTTTGGCGGCTGACCACGATTCAATTTCTTGCTTATCTCGCCCA
>QHNF01000434.1 GCA_003218345.1 Verrucomicrobiota bacterium
AATTCATCCGCGGTTCCGCACGCCGCACATCACAACGATTTGGACTGGCGTATTCGTTGGTGGCGTTGCTGCCTTCACCGATATTGGTTCGCTCGCGGAGTTAACGAATATTGGTACTCTGTTCGCATTCGTGCTTGTTTGCCTTGGCGTAATAGTTTTGCGGCGCAAAGAGGCCAGTCGGCCCCGTCCATTCCGCGTTCCGTTTTCTCCGGTTTTCCCGATTGTTGGTACGTTAATGTGTCTTGTTCTCATGCTCAGTCTGCCGATCCTTACCTGGATACGCTTCTTTGTCTGGCTTGCGATTGGTCTCGTGATCTATCTTCTTTACGGAGTCCGGCACAGCCGCTTGCGCGCAGGCGTGGACGTCGGTCCGACCGAGGATATTCCTCCGCCGCTGATCAAGCCGTAAAAGTAGCGCGAGCCTCTGGGCCGCCGCGGCGGGCGAGACGCATGCGCTACTTTGCTCCGGGCGCGATCTACGCCGCTTTCTGCGCGTGGCTTACTCTATCGTCAGTCTCCGTTGTCGTCTTGACCGGATCGAGGCCGAGTTTCTTGACCTCTTCGCTGAAGAACTCGCGCTTTTCCGGATGGTGGTAGAGACTGCTTGCTTCCACCTCTTCGGCCCAGCGTTTGATTTCCTCCGCCGTTTTCTTCTCGCCGCTTGTATTGAGCCATTCGACCATTTCCTGGTCGCTTGCGCCTTGCTCGATTTGCGCTTTGAAATCGTCACCCTTCACATCTTTGAAACCAAAGAGCATGTTATCGAGTGGACAATCGAAGTGATATTCGCCGATGTTCCCCGCCACCAAGGCCCGACATTTGTCGATAGTACGGCCAAGAATCGCATAGCTGCCGACGCGAATGCGGGGACTGCGCGGCGCTTCTCTTGTTAAGTCCTTGCCCGTAATTTTCTTCTTCATACTTGAAGTGTTTCGCATAAGACACAGAGGTCGGTTGCCATTTGAAACCAGCCAATTTGGCAGGCGAGGCGCTGGCCCTACAGTTGCGCAGTGAAAAGAATTCTCCCGTTGCTCCTGGGTTCTGCTGCCATATTGCACGCGCAAAGTGGTCACATCGCGGTGCCGCCAGACGGGAAACTCTATCACGGCTTCTATTGGGACGGCATCGGAACTGATGAACACGATCCGACCGAGCACGACGTGACGCCTGATCATGTCGCGCGGTACGAACAAGGTGTCGGCAAACAAACGGCGTGGGTTTATTTCTCTGACAACTGGTTTGAATCTCGAAGATTCCCAGCGGCGACATGCAGCTGGATCCACGATCTCCAAAAAATTCCATACATTCGGCTGATGCTCCGTTCCGATGTCGATCAGAAGCATTCGGAGAAGACGTTTTCACTCCAGAAAATCATTGCTGGCGAGTTCGATGACGATCTGCGTGCCTGGGCGCGTGACGCGAAGAATTTCGGCTCGCCGATTTTGATCGAGTGGGGGACCGAGCCGAACGGAAACTGGTTTAGCTGGAACGGCAAATGGAATGGCGGCGCCAAAGAAGGTCCGGCGCGCTACATCGCGGCGTACCGGCATATTGTCGATCTTATGCGCGGGGAAGGCGCGGATAATTTGCATTGGGTCTGGCACGTCAACTGGCTCGATGAGCCGGAGAGGAATTGGAATCGTTTTGAGAATTATTTTCCAGGTGAAGACTATTGCGACTGCGTCGCTCTCAGCGCCTATGGACCAACAACTCCCATGACTCGTGACGGCACCGAGAGTTTCGCGTTTAAAATGCGCGATGCTTATCCACGCCTTGCGAAAATTGCGCCAGAGAAACCAATCATCATCGCCGAGTTCGGTTGCGATTTGCACAACCCACACGTCAATGCGGCAACCTGGGCGAAAGCTGCGCTCGAAGATTTATTCTCAAATCGATGGCCGGGCATCGTCGGCTTCAGCTGGTGGAACGAAGGGTGGCAGAACGATGAGCAAAAGAAACACGACAGCGATATGATCATCTTGCACGATGCCGATCTTACGCGCGTCTTTCGCTATGAGCTTTCAAAGCATGCCGACAAAATTCAGGAGACGCCGATTCTAAAGTAGCGCATGCGTCGCTTGCAGTTTTTGCTTCGCAAGCCAGAGGCTCGCGCTACATTACTCGCATGGTCAAAGTGGACATCAAATACACCGGTGATTTGCATTGCGACGCGACGCATGGCCCGTCGCAATCAAAACTTTCCACCGACGCGCCGACCGATAACAAAGGCAAAGGCGAAGCATTTTCACCCACCGATCTCGTCGCGACCGCCCTCGGCACTTGCATGACCACAACCATGGGAATCAAAGCGGAAGAGCTTGGCGTTGATCTGCGCGGCATGACCGTGTCAGTGCAAAAGGAAATGTCGAAAGACGCGCCGCGCCGGATTGTTGGATTACCTTCGGAAGTTCATATTCCGCTGCCGAAGGATCATCCGCAGCGCGAGGTGCTCGAACAAACGGCGCTGAATTGTCCCGTGCACAAAAGCTTGCCGCCGGAAATCCATCGCCCGACAAAATTTTTCTGGGAAGGGTAGCGCACGCGTCTCGCGTGTCTGGCGAGCGCATCCTCGCGATTGCGAACTTTTTTGCAGTGCGCCAGCGCCCGCGGTGCTCTGTGCAAGGAAAGATTGTTTCGGCGCGACGCCGAAACCAACACGCGAGACGCGTGCGCTACCCGGACACGCGTGCGCTACTCGTACAACCACTGCATGTAATCACGCACCCCGTCTTCCAGTGGAAACCGCGGCTCGTAACCGAGGGCGTTGCGCGCGTTTGTGAGATCCGCCTGAGTGAAGTTTTGATAATGCGTGTGCGGATTGTCGATGTAATCAGGCTGGAAATTTGTGTCCAGGCATTTGTTAAGCACATCCACCAGGTCGTTGAACGAACGCGCCTGACCGGACCCGAGATTGTAAATTCCGCTGGTTTTCGCATCGAGCGCGCGAATGCTGCCTTCGACGGCGTCCTTCACATAAACAAAATCGCGCTTCTGCTCGCCATGTTTGAAGATGCGCGGCCGCTGGCCCGCCTTCATTTGTCGCGACAGATGATAAACCATGCTCGCGGGCACTCCCTTGTGCGCTTCGCGCGGCCCGTAAACGTTAAAATAACGCAAGCCAACAATGATCCAATCCGGTGACTCGGCAGCAGCGCGCCTGGCGAGATTGTCCATGATCACTT
>QHNF01000052.1 GCA_003218345.1 Verrucomicrobiota bacterium
AAGGCGTTTGGCGACTTCGCGCAAAACGGGAAGGGTCGACAGCGCTTTCAGTTTTGACTGGTCCATCTTGAAATAGCGGCCGAGACAATTCTCGAAAAAGTAATTCTGTTCCCACCGGTAAAGCGCGGCGTTAAACTCGGCTGGCAAATGCTCCTTCATTTCCACGCACACCGACACTGGAAGACCGTGAAGCTTCGCAATCTCATCGAGCGCTGATTCGTAGAACGTGCGCCGGACGATCCAGCTCTCGCGCCGATAACTGTAGAGGTCGCGCTCACCCAAATCTTCGATCCAGATGAGGCCCTCTACCGGATCGTGAAAGTAAATCTTCGGCACTCGCATTCTGTGTGCGTGGAGAAATTTCGCGATCTGCACGTAGTGCTGATTTTCTTCGCGCTCCAGATTGTATTTAATCAGGATCAGCGTCTGCGCAGCGGAGCACTGGATCCGATAGAATTTCCGGTCCGATCCCCCTTTTTCGATTGGCTGGATTTTTATTGCGGCTACATCCAGAAGCGGAAAGTGCACCCGGGTTCGCCGTAGAAGAAGTTCGGTTCTCATAACCTAGATGTCGATGTTCCGATGGATCCCGCTGGCCTTTTTTTGAGAGCGGACAATACAACTGTGCAGCTGACATTTGGAAGCAATTTGTGCGCCCGGCCACAAAATTGTGTCTTCAAGGATAGCTCCTGCGCCAACTACGCAGTGTTCTCCGATCACTGAACAGCCACGCAACTCAGCGTTTTGATCAACAATCGCTGATCTGGCTATGCGCTCAGGCCATTCGCGTATTTTGACCCAATGCGGCTTCCAATGTTCTCGCAAAATCATGCGGTGCACGTCGAGATATTCTGTGCGCGAACCGATGTTGAACCATTTTCCGCCGTTCATCACCAAGCCGCCGATCTTGGCACCCTGGCCTATCCAATCCACGAGAATCGGAATGAACGAGATCTTTTGCCGCTGCGGGATTCTCTCGAAAACCTCCGAATTCCAAACGGCGACATTAGCAAAATCAACGTTGCCTGCGGTACCGTAGCGATTCGCTACATCCACAACGCGGTGATCACGAAAAGCCACATCCGAAGCCAAGCCGGTGTCACGCAGCGCTAGCGTAACGTCGTTCCCATAGTGGAAATGTTCGTCAATCAAAGGCTGCAGATTAATGTCAGTCAAGATGTCGCCGCTGTATGTCACGAATGGATCGCTGCCGAGATAGCGTTCCGCGTTCTTGATGCCGCCGCCGGTATCGAGCAGGTCCGGTTCGTGAATTAGGTTGATCAAACGGCCGTCATACTCGCTCGCGTCAAAAAAGCTTTGAAATAACTCGGGCTGCTTGTGCGTGTTAATTACGAACCTGTCCACTACCATGTCGATCAAATGATCAAGTGCAAAAGTAATGAGTTGCTTTTGAAAGATCGGGATCAGCGGCTTGGGCAATCCCTCCGTAAGCGGCCATCAGCGGCTTGGGCAAATCCTCCGTAAGCGGCCGTAACCGAGTGCCGAGCCCGGCGCCCAAGACGAATGCTTGTGTGATCCGACTCATGCTGCTCGTGCACGAAAGCTGAAGACGCTATCCGGATCTCATCCAGCTATCGGCGGGCATTTCCAATGAGCTTGTGACGCGAAGTTTGTTCACCACGAGCTCGTCGATTTGGAGCCTCTTGATTCTTGACCAGACGATGGCAACTCGACCGATCGCAAATGTGCCGAGCGCTAATGCTCCAACTGCTTGCGCGCCGATCGCCAATGCGCCGACGCTCAGCGGCGCGATGTCGCTTGGTGCACTATTCGTCCTTCGACCTGCCATCAAATCCCTTCTTTGATTTCAAAGCGCGCTCTTCCAATTCGATGGTGTCCAGTCCCGTCGGAAGCCGCCGGCCCAAATTATCCGCGACGCACTTTGTGCCACTACCGTTTTAAATAGAGCGTGCGCGTACCGAAATCGATAATGCCGTTGTGCCGTCTTAGAGTTTCCGCGCCGAGCAGACCGGCAACGGGCGGCGAGCCTTCCAATAACCCGTTGTGAATTAATCCTTCCAGATCAATAACGCCCACTTCCTTGCCAATGATATCCACTGAGCCAACCGACAGTTTGCGAATACGCGCCACACGCACTCCGCGCTCTTTCAGATTCACGGCCGACGAACTATACGGTGTCTCGCGCGTCGCAATTCGCATACGCCGAACGAAAGAGCGGTGCAGCAGCGTGGCGAACGAACCCGTATCGACCATGAGCTTGGCTGGTTTTCCGTTGATAGAGCCGTTCACATACAGATTGAACCCATCGCTGACTTGAATCGGAACAGCCTGCAATCCGCGGCGGTCGAAACCGGGAACACCGCCCAGGACATCCGGATCGGTCTTCAAAATGAGCAACTGCCGTTGACAATCCAGGACCGCTTTGGTCGGGAAAAGAATGTCCGCTCCAATAATCCCGTCGATTTCCTGTTCGTGAACCAGTCGCGCGGCGCGAGTCGAGTTGCCAAGGTCGACAGTGACCACCGGTTCATCGATCAAAGTTAGTCCGCCGAGCCGCAACTCACGTGCAACCGCCACATTATTGAACGCACCGTTAATTTGAACACGCGCGGGCAAGTTTGACTTAGCCGCGATTGGTCTAAGCTGAAAATGCTCGCGACGACCTACAGCAATTGCGCTTACCGGTGCGCCGGTATCGATAGTAAGCCACGCCGCCTTACCATTGATAAAAGCGCGCACCAGCAAATGATTTTGCCGCGAACGGACCAGCGGCAGCGCTTCAAATCGCGTGGTTGCTCGCGCGTGAGCGCCCTGCGGCAAGGCGGTCAACTGAGCAAGCAGCGCGACCACAGCACACGAAATCGACAACAGCTTCCGTGCGAGGGGCGGATGATTTGAGAGCGTCACGCGGCGCAGATTATCACGGTTCCTTTTGGGCGAAAGCAATTTCGCTTCTAATTGCTTGATTTAATCAAGGACGAACGCCGAAGCGTTTTTAGCATTGCTCGATACGCTTGAGTGATGATTAACTGTCCGCCAAATGCGAGCGGCTCAGACTCACAACCACGCTGCGACCCAGCCACCCGAAGCTGGTGGCGAATTCGTTAGGGGACTCGGGTTGCTCGACTCGACCATGCTCGTCGCTGGGTCGATGATTGGCTCCGGAATTTTTATCGTCTCGGCCGATATCGGACGGTTGGTGGGTTCTCCGGGCTGGCTGCTTGTTGTGTGGGTCGTAACGGGTGCTCTCACTATAACTGCTGCGCTTAGCTACGGCGAGTTGGCCGCGATGATGCCGCGCGCCGGCGGGCAATACGTGTATCTGCGCGAGGCGTACAGTCCGCTTTGGGGATTTCTTTATGGCTGGACGCTGTTTCTGATAATCCAGACCGGTACAATTGCCGCCGTGGCGGTGGCGTTCGCGCGATTTCTCGGCGTCTTTGCGTCGCTCATTTCACCGACGCAGTGGATCATTCCGCCGATTGCTCTGTCGCGAAACTACGCGATCAGTCTGTCGACACAGCAATTGGTTGCGATCCTGATAATCGTGTTTTTAACGATCGTGAACACCCGGGGTCTCGAGTTAGGCAAACTGATTCAAAATGTATTCACTTCGGCAAAGACGCTGTCGCTGGCCGCTCTGATCGCGTTGGGCATTTTCGTCGGTCGCAATGCTGATGCGCTCAGCGCGAACTTCACGAATTTCTGGTCGCCAGGCACTGTCTCACCCATCAACTCCGATCTGTCGTTCATTTCAACGGTGTCGGCCACGGGCGGTGCACTGGGAATGTTGATCGCCGTGTGCGTGGCGCAAGTCGGGTCGCTGTTTTCGGCTGATGCCTGGAACAACATAACGTTCACTGCCGGAGAAGTCCGAGAGCCGCGTCGGAACATACCGCTGTCACTCGCCCTGGGCACGGGGCTGGTCATTACGCTCTACTTGCTCGCGAACATCGCCTACCTTTTTGTGCTGCCGCTAGATAAAATTCAGCACGCGCCGGACGATCGGGTAGGCACAGCGGCAATGGAAGTGATGTTCGGTGGTGCGGGCGCGGCGATCATGGCAATCGCGATTATGATTTCGACGTTCGGATGTTGCAATGGACTGATTCTCGCCGGTGCGCGGGTGTATTACGCAATGGCGCAGGACGGATTATTTTTTCGATCGACAGGCAGACTGAACGCGAAGCACGTACCGGCGATGGCGCTGGTTTTGCAGGGCGTCTGGACAGCGTTGCTGGTCCTGCCGCGGATACGATTGCGCGATCCAGTCACAAATGCACCGATCGTCGATGCGTCGGGTGTCGAGCAGTATGGGAATCTTTATGGCAAGCTGCTCGATTATGTCGTTTTCGCGGTATTGATTTTCTATGTGCTTACGATTGCCGGCGTGTTCGTTCTCAGACGTACACGTCCGGAGGTCGAGCGTCCGTATCGCGCGTTTGGTTATCCGCTGCTGCCGGCGTTCTATATTGTTGCAGCGACAGTGATTCTACTCGTGCTGGCTGTTTACCGAACGGAAACTTCCTGGCCGGGTTTGCTGATCGTGCTTGCCGGAGTGCCGGTTTACTTTTTCTGGAAATTTCTTCGGGAAAAGTCACGCCCGGCTTGACTCCAAACGTGTTCTCCATTTAGCAAGATCAGAGCAACTTCACCATGAATTTATTTCGACGAAGGAGTGTCACGGATTTGCAAGCCGAGGCGCTCACCGATCACAGCCTTAAGCGCGCGCTTGGCCCAACGAATCTCACCGCGCTGGGCATCGGGGCGATCATCGGCACCGGCATCTTCGTGCTCACGGGCACGGTCGCGGCGCAAAACGCTGGGCCCGCCGTAGTGCTCTCGTTCGTTCTCGCAGGCGTCGCATCAGTCTTCGCCGCGTTGTGCTACAGCGAATTCGCTTCGCTTGTGCCGATGGCCGGCAGCGCCTACACGTACGGCTACGCGACGCTCGGGGAACTCATCGCGTGGATTATCGGCTGGGACTTGATCCTCGAGTATGCCGTCGGCGCGATCACCGTCGCGATCGGCTGGTCCGGCTATGTCGTGTCGTTCCTGCATGACTTCGGCATTAACATTCCGCCGGCGCTATCGGCTGCTCGCGGCACGGACTTGATTAATATTCCCGCTGCCCTGGCACCGCTCGTGAAAGCAAAAGTCGGCTGGGTGGTAAGCAGCGCATCTTTGCTGGATCAAATCAAGACTGCGGGAAGCGACCCGACGGCCCTGGCCCACGTGACGACGATCTTCAACCTCCCAGCTGTGTTCATCATCTTTGTCGTCACGACGTTGCTTGTCGTCGGCATTAAGGAGTCGGCGAATTTCAACAACCTGATCGTGCTCGTGAAGGTCGCGGTGGTATTACTATTTATCTTCGGCGCCTTTCATGCAATCACGTCGGTGAACTGGCATCCGTTCATTCCGGTAAACACAGGACAATCCGGTCACTTCGGCTGGAGCGGTGTCATGACTGGCGCCGGTATTGTCTTCTTTGCCTATATAGGGTTCGACGCCGTTAGCACCGCCGCCCAGGAGGCAAAAAATCCGCAACGTGACATGCCCATCGGCATCATCGGATCGCTCCTTGTTTGCACCGTGCTCTACATCCTCGTGGCCGGAATCGCGACGGGCGTTGTGCCGTACGGCCAGCTCGACGTCCCAGACCCGATCGCGGTGGTGGCGGACCACGCGGGCATGGGCTGGATGGGACGGCTGATAAAACTCGGCGCCATCGCCGGTTTGTCGTCGGTTATCCTGGTGCTGTTGTTAGGTCAATCGCGCGTCTTTTACAGCATGGCGCGCGACGGCCTGCTGCCGCCTTTCGTGAGCCGGGTACATCCGCGCTTCCGCACACCGTGGCTAACTTCGATAGTGACCGGCGTTGGTGTGGCGATCTTTTCCGCCGTCTTCAACGTCCGCGAGGCGGGCAGCCTCTGCTCCATCGGCACACTGCTCGCCTTTGTCATCGTCTCAGTGGGAATTCTCGTGTTGCGCGTGCGCGAGCCCAATCTCCCACGCAAATTCACCACGCCGTGGGTCTGGTTTGTGGCGCCAGCAGGTGCGCTTTCGGCGATCGCACTCATGGCCGCGTTGCCATGGCCAACATGGCGACGGTTGATCGTCTGGTTCATCATTGGCATGATTGTTTACTTCAGCTACGGCGTTCGCCGCAGCAATCTCGCGCGGCAACCGATCACAGATACGACCCAGACTCAAGACGACTGAAATACAAAGAAATACCGAATCGCTTGCCGGAAATTTCCAAACAAAACGCAAATCTCGCCTTGGAAGTTTCGCATTACGGCTACTCCTCGAGTCCGGACGAATCATGATTGCATGATTGCTCGAGCGCGCGGCGGATCAACGAGCGCGTGAAGAACGCTGATCTAGGCGGCGCCTGAACTCCAACTGCTTCCGCCAAATCCACCCGACGGGCTGGTCGGCCCGAAGCCGAGAAGCGCGTCCGTGCGCTTCCAAAGTTTTTCGCTATCGCTCTCAGTGAAGGCGCGCGATCCGGCCGCGATTTCAGACAGCGAAACATCTACACCGCGAAGAATTTTCCGTTCCTCGGGGCTCAACTCCTTGTGGCTTTCGCTGCGCAATGCCCGCTTTTGAAGTCGCGAGATGACCGTCGCCAACGCCTCGTCATTCGCACCTCCAAACAAATCGAGAAGCCGTTGAAAACTGAGGTGCGACGGAATCGTGGCAAGATCGACATTTGCAGCTTCGGCGATATCATCGCGCGGCACTATCACCAGATCGGATTGGGCAACGGAATGCCAAACATCAGCAGGCTGATAATATCCGATCTCGACTTGGTAAGAGCCGTTCGGCCGCGAAAGCGGGAGGTAATAATGGCCAACTAGTGGTTCGACTGCAACGTTCGTTTCCTCGACAACATCTGCGCGATGCAAGCGGAGGTGAACTTGTCGATCCACTGGGTCGCCTTTTTCAAAGATCGATGGCCAGTCAATATTCCAATAGGTGAAGATCGTGCGTGGATCACGCGCAACCGCCAAGAGCCCCGGCGGGCCATAAGGGCGCGGAAGCCCCACGTAATTGAACTCGTCGACATCTCTCCCTTTCTCGCTGTGGGGCACCACTGGTCCAGTCGAAATGCGAAAAGCATTTGCGAATTTGGATTTGCCCTGGCGCCGTTTGAAATTTTTTCTCGGCATGGCGATCTAATTAGCAACTTGGCGCAAATCGGAGAGAGACAAAGTGAATCTTGGCTCCTGAAACGAAGTTTCAACCACGAATTCACACGAACAAACACGAATCATCAGATGCTTGGGCTCTCCGTCGAACCGACGAGAGCTAAAGACACCGCATAGCTGGTTACAAACCTGTGAAACCGTACATCATTGTAAATCCAATCGCGGGATCGATTGCCGATTTGGATCTTCGGCTAGAACAGCTTCGGCCGCTCAATGCCAGCGAGATGCGTGTGACTCAGCGCGCACGCGAAGCGCAAAATTTGGCGCGGGAGGCGGTCCGCGCCGGATACGATTACATCATCGCGGCGGGCGGCGATGGCACATTGAACGAAGTCATCAATGGAGTTGCGACGCCAAGTCCCGCCACGCAACGTCTGTGTGGGAATCGTGCCACTCGGCACTGCAAATGATTTTGCGCGGTCGATGGGATTGATGGGAGATATCAATGCCATCATCGATATCTTGCAGGCTAGAGCCACCGCGCGGATCGATCTCGTTCGCATGACTAGTCAACGCACACGGTATTTCGTGAATGCTTCATCGGGCGGCTTCAGCGGTGTTGTTGATGAGAAGCTGACTCCTGAAATCAAAATATCCGGGGCCCGCTTGCCTATCTCCGAAGCGCTGCCGCGGCCATACCGGAGTTGCACGCCTACCGCACGACGGTGACTTTCGACGACGCAGAAAGGCTGGTGGTCGATCTTTACAATGTCATCGTTATAAACGGACGATTCGTTGCCGGCGGACTACCGATCGCACCTCAAGCAGATCCTAGCGACGGACTGCTCGATGCCGTGCTCGTACCTAAACGGTCAGCAGCAGAACTGGCGCTGTTGGTCGCGGAGATCCTCTTGGGTAAGCATCTCTCCGGCGACGCCGTAGTTTTTCGGCGTGTAAAAAAGATCTCAGTTCGATCGCAACCAGGGATGTGGTTCAATGCCGACGGCGAACTGGTCGGAAATGGGCCGACTGTTTTCCAAGTTCTTCCTCGCGCGTTAGACTTTGTCGTTAAACAGAGATGAAGACGAAAATCATCGACATGGATGAACTGGCCGCCCGCGCAGAGGTATTGCGTGCCGCTGGAAAAAAACTTGTCGTCACAAATGGCTGCTTCGATTTGCTGCACGTCGGGCATGTGCGGTATTTGCAAGCCGCGCGTGCGCTCGGTGATCTCTTAGCAGTCGGCTTGAATGGAGATCGTTCAGTCCGCGAACTAAAGGGAAACGGACGCCCGATTACCGCCGAGAGCGATCGCGCGGAGGTCCTCGCCGCTTTGCAGTGCGTAGATCTCGTCACGATTTTTCCACAAACGCGGGCGACGCAGTTTATCGCTGCAATCAAGCCTGCCATTTATGTCAAAGGCGGGGATTACAGTTCCGAAACGTTGGACGAAGAGGAGCGAGCAGTTTTGAAAGAAGTCGGCGCGGAGATTCGCATCATTCCATTTGAGAGTGGCTATTCGACTTCGCGCTTGCTCGAACAAATATGCAAGACCGGGAACTGAAAGCTTTGGCTGGCTCGAAATTTCCGACAATCGCAATCTTACAACTCGCCGCAGCGTCGATCAGCTCAAATCTCGTGTTGATTCGTATCCACTCCATTGTTAAGAGCCATATTGATAAGTGAAACGGCTGCCAATTGGAATTCTTGGATCGGGGAAAGGAACCAACTGCCGTGCGATTCTGGAACGCATCCGCTCGGGTGAGCTGGCCGCGGAAGCGCGTGTTGTTATCTCCGATGTGCTGGAAGCGCCGATCCTCGATACCGCGCGAGAGTTTTCTGTTGCAAATGCGTATTTGCCGCCTGGTCAATTTCGCACGCGTTTAGAGCCAGAAACCGAAGAGGAGCTTGTGAAAATGTTGCGCGAAGCCGGTGTCGATCTCGTGGTGCTCGCCGGTTTCATGCGCGTGCTGCACGGGCCGATGCTCAAGGCGTTTCCGCGGCATATCATCAACATTCATCCCTCGCTGCTGCCAAAATTTTCCGGGCTTGAAGCGTGGAAACAAGCGCTTGCGGCCGGCGAGAAGGTGACCGGGTGCACCGTGCATTATGTCGATGAAAAAATCGATCACGGCGAGATCATCGCACAGCGCGAGGTGTCCATTTTGCCTAAAGATACACCGGAAAGTCTCCACGCACGGATTCAAATCGCCGAGCGCGAATTGTATCCGACAGTAATCGCGAAGTTTTGTGCGAAATATCGCGGGCCAACTTTGTAACTGGGAAACCAGTAGACAATCCGCCGGCTACGGACCTGCGACACTAAAGTTGTTCCGCTTTTTGCTCGCGATTCAACAGTTCTTCTAGGGCGACGGTAGGTTCTTTCTGCTCGTAAAGCACAGCGTACACTTGGTCGATAATGGGCGTGGCGATTTTCAATCGCCGCGCGCATTCATAGGCGCTGCGCGCAGTGGGAATGCCTTCGGCCACCATTTTCATGGACGCGCCAATCTGCGCGAGCGATTCGCCTCGTCCCAGACGTTTGCCGACCGTGTGATTACGGCTACGCTCGCTGTAGCAGGTTACAATTAGGTCGCCCGCGCCGCTTAATCCATAAAAAGCATGCGCAGTTCCACCCATAGCAACTCCGAGGCGGACCAGCTCGGCCAAGGAGCGAGTGACCAACGCCGCTTTGGAATTGTCGCCTAATCCGAGGCCATCACTGATCCCTGCCGCCAGAGCAAAGACATTTTTCAACGCGCCGCCCACCTCGATGGACGTGACCTCCCGGCTGGTGTAAACGCGAAACCGCGGACTCCCAAGAATGCCTTGCAGAGTTGTCACACAATCAAGGTCGGTGCAGCCAATCACGGTCGCAGCAGGAAGATTGTGCGTGATTTCTACTGCGAGGTTGGGCCCCGATAAGACTGCAACCTTGTGTTCCGGAAAAATTTCGCCCACGATTTGGCTCATCCGCATTCCGGTGCCGTGCTCGATTCCTTTTGCGCAACTTAGGAACACCGCAGGCACATTGCCGATCACTTCTCGCAGGTGGATCGCAATCTCGCGCAGGGCAGTTGACGGCGTAACGAACACAATTAGGTCCGCATCGGCGCAATCGCGCAGTTCGGACGTAACGCGCACCGACGCGGGTAATTTAAGTCCCGGAAGATAGTCGCTGTTTTCGCGCGTTTTTTGTACGCGGGAAACGCGTTCGATGTTGTGACCCCAAAGGGAAATCTGTCGCCCGTTTTTTCCCCACAACCAAGCTAAAGCGGTTCCCCAACTGCCGGCGCCAAGGACCGCTATTTCGTCGATCTTCACTTCCGATTAAAACGTGGTTCCTTGCCGCGCATAAGCCGGGAAAGATTTGAACGATGCCGCCAAATCACAACGGCCGCGAGAAAGATCGAGGAATAAAATAGGGCTTTCCCGCGGGTTTGATCTAGCCAGGTCAGGACAAAAATAATAGGAGGCAACGCGATTACCGCTGCGATCGAAGCCACCGAGACGTAGTGTGTCAGCCAGAAGATCAGTATCCAAATTGCAGCGCCAATCACGGCCGCACTTGGCATCAACCCAAAGAGCGCTCCCGCGGAAGTGGCAACACCTTTCCCCCCTCTAAATTTCAGCCATACGGGGAAAGAATGTCCGATCACGCTAGATATTGCCGCCACAATTCCGAACAGTTCAGGTGAACTCCATTCCGGCCGGATGCGCATCGCCACCAAGACGGATATTTTTACCGCGCCAAAACCTTTCAGGAAATCCATGGCGAATACCGAATAACCATAACGTTTCCCAAGCGCACGCGTTACGTTAGTCGCGCCAGTGTTGCCACTACCAGTCTGACGGATGTCGATTCCGGCGATTTGGCCGGCGAGATAGCCACCAGGAATCGATCCCAGGAGGTAGCTCCCTATCGCTATAACCGCGAACGTGAGCATTGGACGTTCATGCGGCTGACTTCGCGGATCCGCCACTACTTAACTGATTCTTGGACAACCAAATAGATATTATCGAAATGTCGGCGGGGGTAATTCCCCTTATTCGTGCTGCTTGTCCAAGCGAAGTTGGCCGCACGATGGCTAGTTTCTGTCTCGTCTCGGAACGAAGCCCCGCGATATTGTTATATTCCAACCCATCCGGAATGAGCTGCTGCTGCCTGCATTCCAGCTGTCGGTTCTGCTCCAATTGCCGGGCCGCGTACCCCTCGTACTTGAAGTCTGTCTCTATTAGTTCCCAGACTGCGGTCGGCGCCAAAGAAACTATGCCGGGAGGCAGATTCTTGATGCTGAAGTCTGGCCTCTTGAATAACTGCGAGATTGGAATGCCCCCGAGCTTTGTTCCGGTCGCCATCTGTCGGGCCTGATCCAGCAGATGCATTTTTTCTTGAAAACTGGCCCAACGCTTTTGGCGAATTAAACCCGACCTGAATGCCTGCCCGGTCAGGCGCTGATCGGCGTTATCGTGTCGTAGAAACAGTCGATTTTCAGCCCGGCTGGTGAACATTCGATAGGGCTCATCGGTTCCCTTGCTAACGAGCTCGTCAACAAGGACACCGATGTAAGCCTCGCCCTTGTCTACCACGAGTGCTGAACGACCTCGAACCTTTAAAGCAGCATTAGCTCCTGCGATTAAACCTTGAGCCGCTGCCTCTTCATATCCAGAAGTGCCATTAACTTGTCCGGCAAAATAAAGCCCGCTGATTAGTCTTGTTTCAAGAGTCTGAAAAAGCTGGTTCGGTGGGAAATAATCATATTCCACGGCGTACCCGGGGCGCATGATCTCGGCCTGCTCGAGAGCCGGGATGGAATGGAGGAATTCCAGCTGAACGTCATATGGCAAACTAGTCGAGATTCCATTAACGTAATATTCACTCGTATGGCGTCCTTCCGGCTCAAGGAAGAGTTGATGGGATGCCTTATCTGCAAATTTAACGACTTTGTCTTCAATAGATGGACAATATCGAGGTCCTATACCTTTAATCCCGCCGCTATAGAGTGGTGACCGGTGCAGATTTGCCCGGATAATTTCGTGCGTCCTTGGCGTTGTGTGCGTAATCCAGCATGGTAATTGTTCCACGTGGAACTTGCCGTCCCGGTGATGATTCAGCGTAAAGACCTCATGCG
>QHNF01000429.1 GCA_003218345.1 Verrucomicrobiota bacterium
CGCGGGACGCGGCGCGCAAAGCTATGACCGAAGTCGGCGGAGCCTTAGTCGCGATCGCGCTCGTGCTTTGCTCGGTTTTTATCCCGACGGCGTTCATCAGTGGAATCACGGGCACATTTTTTCGACAATTCGCGCTTACCATTGCGGTCTCGACTGCGATCTCTGCGCTCAACTCGCTCACGCTGTCCCCTGCCCTCGCTGCACTTCTTCTCCAGCCGCGCGGCGCGAAGAAGGATTTATTTCAACGCATGCTCGACGGCCTGTTGGGATGGCTCTTTAGAGGATTCAACAGAGCGTTTGCATGGGGCTCGAACGCATATGGCAACACCGTGGCGCGTCTCGTCCGACTCGCAGTCGTCATTTTGTTTATCTATGCAGGTTTACTTGGTCTCACCGGTCTCGGTTTCAAAGTTGTGCCGGGCGGTTTTCTCCCAACACAAGATCGCGGCTACGCTGTGGTGTTTGCGCAATTACCAGACGCGTCGTCGCTCGATCGCACTCAGGCAGTCGTCGACAAGATCTCGAAGATCGCGCTTGAAACACCCGGCGTGCTCAACACGGTTGAATTCGCGGGATTCAATCTCTTCGGCGGCAATCAACCGAACACTGCGGCGGTGTTTCTACCTTTCAAGGAATTCTCAGAGCGAACCACGCGCGAACAAGGAATGCCGGCCATTCTGGCCAAGATAAACGCGCGGGTTCGCGCCGAGATTCCCGAAGCTCTTGTCATAGCCTTTCCGCCACCGCCCGTGGCCGGCATTGGTAACGCCGGCGGCTATAAACTCTTCATTCAAGATCGCGGCAACGCCGGTCTCGATGAACTGCAAACGCAAGCTTTCGCCATGATGATAAAAGCGAATCAAACGCCTGGCCTGACCAACAACCTGACGACGTTCCGCGCTACTGTGCCGCAGCTTTGGCTCGACGTCGATCGCGTCAAAGCAAAGAGCATGAACGTGCCGCTCAGCAATATCTTCGGGACGCTCCAGACTTATCTTGGATCGACATATGTAAATGATCTCACACTTTTCGGACGAACCTATCGCGTTACGGCGCAAGCCGACTCGCAATTTCGCATGAGTCCCGACGACATTCGTTTGCTGAAAACCCGAAATAATTCGGGTGGGATTGTTCCGCTTGGTTCCGTGGCGACTGTGCAGGAAGTTAGCGGCGCCGACAAGATTACGCGTTACAACATGTTTACCGCGGCTGACCTGAGCGGCCAGCCTGCACCGGGCGCGAGCACTGGCGACGCGTTGGCAGCCGTTGACCGTCTGGCGAAACAAATTTTGCCCACAAGTTTCACGACCGAATGGACGGAGATCGCGCTGCAACAAAAGCTCGCAGGCAACAGCGCGGTTTACATTTTTCCGCTGTGCGTTCTGTTCGTTTTTCTTCTGCTCTCGGCGCTTTACGAAAGCTGGGCGCTGCCGCTTGCGATCATTCTGATCGTCCCGATGTGCTTGCTCAGCTCGATCGGCGGCGTGTGGCTGCGTTCGATGGAAAACAACATCTTCACCCAAATCGGCTTTGTCGTACTGGTCGGG
>QHNF01000053.1 GCA_003218345.1 Verrucomicrobiota bacterium
GTGAGATCCGTGATCATCGTTTGAAAATTGAGGAGAGCCTCGAGCCGGCCTTGCGCGAGCTCCGCCTGATAGGGCGTGTAAGCAGTGTACCAACCTGGGTTTTCGAGAATGTTTCGCTGGATGACCGGCGGGGTGATGCAATCGTAATACCCGGCTCCGATGAACGAGCGCGCGATCTTGTTCTTCCTGGAAATCGCACGCAGCTCGGCCAGCGCTTCCATCTCCGACTTCGCTTCTGGCAAGTTCAGTTCTCGATCCAACCGAATATTTCTTGGAACGGCGGCATCGGTCAATGAATCGAGATCTTCAAAGCCAAGCTCGCGCAACATCGCGCGCACTTCGCCTTTGTTCGGGCCGATATGACGGCGCGCGAATGAATCGATATCGATCCTTTCTTCGCGCGGTTGCATGGGATGAGATTACGGAGGCGGAGAAGCGCTTCAAGCGTCCAAGGCCTGGTAGGGACGGCGCGCTGCGGTCGCTGCGGCGATACATCGCCGCGCGCGATGTCCCTATCTTGAATCGTATGTCTCGACCCCGCGGCTTTTCAATAACGCGCGCAGCTCGGCGAGATGCTGATGGTTTCGGGTTTCGACTGTGCAAAGAACATTCACGGCCGAGACGTCGGAGCTGGCGAAAGCGCGATCGTGCACGACTTGCTTAATGCTTGCACCGGTGAAAGCGATCTGTGTTGCCAAATCAGCCAGGCCACCAGGTCGATCACTAATCACGGCGGTGAATCGGCCGAGCCTGCCGTCTGTAACCAGACCGCGTTCAATCACGCGACTGAGAACGTTAGGGTCAATGTTGCCGCCGCAAAGCAAGAGAACCACCCGCCTGCCTGAGAGCTCTTTTATCTTTCCGGACATACACGCGGCAAGAGGCGTCGCCGCGGCTCCTTCAATCACGCTTTTTTCCAATTCGACGAGACGCAGGATCGCCAGAGCGATCTGTTCCTCGGTCACAGTGACGGTAAGGTCGACATGTGGTCGCGCAATCTGAAACGCATTTGTGCCGATCTGTGGAATAGCGAGTCCATCCGCGAGCGTCGGATGCATCGCAATCTTCGTCGGTTTGCCAGCTTCAAGCGCAGCGGAAAAGCTCGCCACATTTTCCGCTTCAACGGCGACAATTTTCGCGCTCGGTCGCAAAGTCTTGACTGCCAGAGAAACTCCGGCAATCAGACCCGCACCGCCTACGGGGACAACGACTGCTTCAAGATCGGGAATTTGCTCGACGATTTCGAGGCCCATTGTTCCCTGGCCGGCAATGATTGAGGGATCATCGTAGCCGTCGATGTAAGCGAAGCCCTTTTCCCTGGCGATTGCGTGCGCATGCGCCTTCGCTTCGCCGAAATCCTTCCCATGCAAAATGACTGTCGCGCCGAGTTTCTGGCAATTGCTTACCTTTACGAGGGGCGCGAATTTCGGCATCACCACTGTTGCCGGAATGCCGAGCAATCGCCCCTGATACGCGAGTGCTTGGCCATGATTGCCCGCAGAGGCGGCGATGACCCCGCGCTTCTGTTGGTCGTGCGACAATTGTGCGAGAGCGTTGCGCGCGCCGCGTTCCTTAAAGCTTCCCGTGCGCTGCAAATTGTCGAGCTTGCAGAAAATTTCCATGCCGGTGATTTCGCCGAGTGGGATGGAAGGCGGACAAGGCGAATAGTAAACTGCGCCTGCGGTCCGGTCGCGCGCCGCTTCGATGTCCTTGAAGGTGATCACGCGTTGCTAAGGTAGCGCAAGCGTCCTCGCTTGCGATTTACAAGTTCGCAAACCAGAGGCTCGCGCTACTCTGCTCGCTCAAGCGCTGCTTGCGCCGCTGCGAGGCGAGCAATGGGAATGCGGAACGGGCTGCAACTTACGTAATCCAAACCGAGCCGGTGACAGAATTTGACGCTTGCCGGCTCGCCACCGTGTTCACCGCAGATTCCCAGTTTGATGTTTGGGCGGGTCTTGCGTCCAAGGTCGCGAGTTATTTCCATCAGGCGCCCGACACCCTTCTGGTCAATCGACGCGAACGGATTTGCATCCACAATATCGAGCTCAGCGTAAGCCGGAAGGAAACTGCCGGAATCGTCCCGGCTCATTCCCAGAGTCGTTTGCGTGAGATCGTTTGTGCCGAAACTAAAGAACTCGGCGTCGCGCGCGATCTGGTCTGCAACGAGTGCGGCGCGGGGAATTTCGATCATTGTACCGACGAGATAATTGAATCTTGTTCCCTTCTCGTTTGCCACTTCTCCGGCTACGCGGCGGACGATGTCGATTTGAAGCTTCAGCTCGCGCGGGAATCCGACTAGCGGAATCATGATTTCAGGGCGGACCCTTACTCCTTTGGCTTGCACTTCCGCGGCGGCTTCGAAAATTGCGCGTGCCTGCATTTCGGAAATTTCGGGATAAACGATGCCAAGGCGGCAGCCTCGGTGACCGAGCATCGGGTTAAATTCGTGCAGCTCATGCACGCGGCGAGCAATATGTTCGACGGCCACGCCAAGTTTGTTTGCGAGTTCGCTCTGTTGTGCGTGATCAGTGGGCAAAAATTCATGGAGCGGCGGATCGAGAAAACGGATTGTGGCGGGCAAACCTTTTAACGCCGTAAAGATGCCAAGGAAATCGTCACGCTGGTAAGGAAGCAGTCTCGCCAGGGCCCGGGCTCGTTCGTCTTTTGTGCCGGCAAGAATCATCTCGCGCATGGCGTCAATCCGATCGCCTTCAAAAAACATGTGCTCGGTGCGGCAGAGCCCGATGCCTTCCGCGCCAAATGCCACTGCGTTTGCCACCTGCTCGGGCGTATCCGCATTTGTGCGCACACCAAGCGCGCGGAATTCATCCGTCCACTTCATCAGTTTCGCGTACTCCTGATAAGTGACGCTTTTTTTCGGATCGAGGGAGCGATCGACCAGCACTTGAACAATTTCCGATGGCGCAGTTGCGACTTCGCCGGCAAAAACTTCTCCAGCAGTTCCGTCGATAGAGATATAATCGCCTCGATTTAACGTCGTGCCGTTCGCGCTGAGTGTGCGTTTTTGATAATCGATTTGAATTCCGGTCGCGCCGCATACGCACACCTTTCCCATTTGCCGCGCAACCAAGGCTGCATGCGAAGAAACACCACCACGCGAAGTGAGAATGCCTTCGGCGGCAATCATGCCACGCAAATCTTCTGGCGAAGTTTCAATACGGGCGAGCACTACTTTTTCACCTCTCTCCGAGCGCACCACCGCTTCCTCCGCGTTAAAAACAACGCGGCCACAAGCCGCGCCGGGGCCGGCGGCAAGGCCGCTGCCGATTTTTTTCGCCTCTTTCGCTGATTGTCGATCGAAGATTGGCGCCAAAAGATGAGCAAGCGAATCGGCCGGGATGCGACGCACCGCGTCTTTTTTCGTGATTAATTTTTCATCGACCATATCGACCGCAATACGCACGGCGGCGTGGCCGGTGCGTTTGCCATTCCGAGTCTGCAGAATGTAGAGGCGATTATTCTCGACGGTGAACTCGAGGTCCTGCATGTCCTTGAAGTGACGTTCAAGAATCCCGCGGACTTTCATCAGCTCTTTGTGGGCTGCTGGCATTTCCCTTGCCAGATCAGCGATCGCATGCGGCGTGCGCACGCCCGCGACGACATCTTCACCCTGGGCGTTGATCAAATATTCGCCATAAAAAACTTTCTCTCCGGTCGCTGGATCGCGTGTAAACGCAACCCCGGTCGCGCTTGTTTCTCCCATGTTCCCGAACACCATTGTCTGGACATTCACGGCCGTTCCCCAGTCGTGCGGAATTCCATATTTCCGGCGGTAAACGATCGCTCGATCATTCATCCACGAGCCGAATACCGCTCCTATCGCGCCCCAGAGCTGCACTTGCGGATCTTGCGGGAAATATTTTCCAGTACGCTCTTTGATTAATGCCTTGAACCGTTGCATCAGCTCCTTCAAATCGGCGACCGTCAATCTGACGTCCGGGAAGTCGTGCTTCCCGTACCGTTCATCTTTTAGATGTTCGATTACCGTCTCGAACGGTTCATGATCTTCGCCTGGCCGTTTCTGAACACCCATCACAACGTCGCCGTACATTTGCACGAAACGCCGGTACGAGTCCCACGCGAAACGGGCGTTGTTCGTTTTTTTTGCAACAATCTGGACAACCTCGTCATTCATCCCGAGGTTTAGGATGGTGTCCATCATTCCGGGCATGGAATCGCGCGCGCCCGACCGCACAGAAACAAGCAATGGCCGCTCTTTGTCGCCGAATTTTTTTCCGACGGATTTCTCGACTCTCGCCAGTGCCGCCGCGACCTGCGCTTCCAACTCTGGCGGGTAGGCGCGGTTATGCTGGTAAAAGTAACTGCATACTTCGGTTGTGAGTGTAAAACCCGGCGGCACAGGCAGAGCTATGCGGGTCATCTCGTGCAAGTTTGCGCCTTTGCCACCCAGCAGCGGTTTCATACCTCCTGATCCGTCTGCGTGCCCGTCGCCGAAGTAGTAAACGTACCGTGGCGTTTTCTTTTTTTTCCCCCGAGCTCTCACGCGTGCCCGCAATCTCGGTCTTCTTCTTGTGCGCCGAAATCGTTTTGGGACAGCGGATTTTCTCTTCATGACGATATCAGAGGTGCGAAAAATCAACAGGGACCGAACGCGCCAAAGTAATTTCGGGTGTCGCGCTGTCAACGATCCTAAACACAGTCGGAGCGGTGCTGTCACCTGCAAGTTCAAAGAACATTGCAGCCGATGCGCTGCTCTACAGAAAACCTAATGAGCAGTTCAGCGTTAAGCTGGTGCGGCTTCGTTGTTCGTCAGAACTTCAGCAATCGTCGCGGTAAAGTCTTCGACGCCGGTACTGGGCACGATGATGCTGTTGCGCCGGCCATGAGCTTCCTCCGTGATGCGCAGGAATCTCCCACGGTCGTTCTCGCGGAGCTCCACGTAGAAATGCTTGCGCTCAATCTGCAGTTCTCTCGCCTCGATGATGTTATCCATTTTTGCCTGGAGCCGTCGACTTTACAGCACCACATTTGGGAAAGGGAAGAAAAAAAGACGGCTTGAGCAATTTTCTCTGCGAGCGCATCTTGAGCCGTTTCCCGGAAGCGGTTCGGGCTAAGCCGCCAAGCGAACTGAATCGCCCTGTGAGCCGCGAGCGCGTTTGTTTTTCTGATGTGTTAAACGCAGCTTCGGGTGTCAGGGATAAAGCGCCTTTTCGTCGGTTCTGCTAGCGCGGAAACGAATTGTTACGGGCGTAGTTGTTTTCAGCGTGGCTGGAATGAGTTGCTCTCAAAACTCCCAGTGACCGACAGTAATGGTCGCTCCCGCTCGCACCGAGAATGCGATTATTTAGACGTAGGATGCTGATTTGAAAAGATGGAAAGCATTAGATTTCGCGCGAAGAGATCGGGAAGCTTCTGCTATTTGAATTTTTCACGCTGGTGATGCAAGGGAGCGAAGGCGTGATCGAAGACGTAATCGGCCACGGTGCGCCCCTGGGCGATGCCAGCTGTTTTGTCGAACGACCAGTGGATGCCGAGATAAATGCGGCTCTGGCCGTTTTCTTCTTCGGCCTGGGACAGGCAGGAAAAACTGCGTGGCGTGTACGGACGCAGGTTGCCGGCGTTGTCCTTTGTAGTGCCGTTAAATTCGTCCGACACAAACGTGAACGCGATTGCATCGGTTCCGAAAAAACGGCGCAACGTTTGAAACAGCGCACCGCCGAATCCGGCGTGGCCGGAAGGATAAGCCGGGAAGGGCGGAGTGAAGTTCGGACCGGTGAGATTACTGGCGGGTGCGCCAAGCGGAGTAAACGTGGTGTCTCCCACAGTGTCCGCATTGCCGTCGCCGGCACCGGTCGGGCCGGTGCCCGGATCCGATTCGCGAATGCCGGTGATCGGCCGCCAAAAATCCCAGTAATATTTTGATTCCCATACCGACATGCCGGTGTCGGCCATCGCGGTGTTCACCAGCGCTAACAGCCGCGCAAGATCGACAACCCTCAATTTTTCTTCGTCGGCGATTTGGACGGTGATTTGATTGTAAAGTCTTGGCGGCGCGCACAGACTCGGCGTTCCGTCATAAGCCCAGAACGTGCCGATGAACGTTTGTTCGGCCGTCCGGGTAGTTGGTGTCGTTACTCCGTCGCCGCCGACGCTTTTCACTTCGTTGTAGGCGGCCGTGTATTCGGCGCTGGTCATGTCTGGCGGTGTGGCGACGCGGAACTGATCGGTAGCTTCAATCACGAATGGCTTGCACGCACCCCAATGTGCACCAAGCGCGATCGGAATAAGACTGATCGGATCCTGCCGCCAATGGCCGGGCAGATCGCTCGTGAAATAATCAACACCGACATCTGGTTCAGGGAATTCGGAGCCGTCGGCGACTCGCAGCGCCAGAATTGCGGCGGCAGTGCGTTGACCAAGGTCGATACCTCCAGCCTTGGCTGGTATATTATTGATTTTCGCCAGATCGTCAGCCAGGAACGAATCGAAACTTGACGCCTGCGATGGATAAAGGGGGACTAACGTGTCGTGCGCGGCTTGGGCAACTGCAGCATCAAGGGAGACCGCACCATGCCGGGCCTGAACACCGGTGTAGCTTTCGTAACGTTGAATGATCGCGTCGACAGCATCAAAGATGGCGATGTGCACAATGGCCATGGCGCGGCTGGAGCGGCCGGGGCCGAGTTGTTCGCCGAATACTCGAGTCTCACCGGGCCCGATGGGTGTGTGATCGAGTCCGCTGGCGTCGATCGCGATCTGGTTCCAGCGATGAACCGAATCAAGACCCAATTTTGGCCCGCTCGGTTTCGCGACAAATGGAGCGGCGTTGAAGAGTGGGCCGAGAGCTTTGTGATGATCCTGGGCGGAAGTCTGCGCCAGCGCAGAAACAGCAGTAGTCAGGCAGAGTAGGGAGATGGTTTTCAAAATGAGCCTCCAGTTATACATAAAAATGAAGAGATGCCTCGATTTTTTTGCTCGCCAAGCGGCGAATGTTTGATTCATCCGCTTGGCGAGCAAATATCTGCGGTTGCGTTAGCGACTAATTTGAATCATGCCGACGCGGACGATTTCGGTGTCGTGTTGGCCGGGGCCAAAAGACGCTGGTTCGTCGCGGGAGTCGAATCCGCCAACGCCCGGCCCGCCCGACGGCAGCGTGATGAATTTGGCGAAAAGATCAGCCGAAGCCCTAGACGCGAGTGGCCGAATAACCCGTTGCCGCAGAAGTCGGCCACGTCTGGCCCGGCGGTAAAGTAAAGGTGTGGGCCTGGGCCCGTATATCTGTTGCCGGGTAACGCCGCAATCAGATCGCGCAGCTCGTCTTCTATGTCGGCCGGAGTCGCCACGGTATTCGCGACCTCCTCGCGTAACAGTTGGCGGTAACGGTTGCGCAGACGATGAAACGCCTGTTTTACCGTGTTGTCGGTCATGCCGAACTCGCGCGCAATTTCGGCGTGCGTGGGCCGCTCCGGCTCCTCCGAAAGCAAGGTGCTCAACCGCTCTAGCAGCGGCG
>QHNF01000430.1:0-3502 GCA_003218345.1 Verrucomicrobiota bacterium
TAACAACGACATCGCGCCCGAACAGACCGAGACAAATCAAGGCAGCTGAGATTCCGCCGAGACATTGTGCAATCCAGAAGCGAAAGGCGTTACTCCATTTCATATGACCGCCACAAACCAGTCCGAAAGTTACCGCCGGATTTAACTGCCCTCCTGAAATATGCATGGTCGCGGACACAAAAGCGGCAATCGTGAGACCATGAGCGAGCGCCACGGCAAGCACATTATTTCCGGCGCTTTTGATCGCGCCGATGCCGACAAAGATCAGCGCGAACGTTCCAATAAATTCTGCCAGCAGGGGACGAAGCTTAGCCATGCTTCGATCCAACCAAATGTGCCGCACCGTGGCAACGAAGATGTTGATCTTCGGCGGCATCTATAGCCGCGCACGCACAGCTTCCACAGGAGGC
The DNA here is from genome assembly GCA_003218345.1 of Verrucomicrobiota bacterium. Taxonomy (GTDB): domain Bacteria; phylum Verrucomicrobiota; class Verrucomicrobiia; order Chthoniobacterales; family UBA10450; genus Udaeobacter. The sequence continues at coordinate 411 of QHNF01000430.1, forward strand.
TAAAACGCGCGCAAGACGGTCGGTCAGCGATTCTTCTTCGGTTTCCCGATTTTTTCTGTTTGCTTTACCGCGAATGATTTCATGCGGGCATACTCTTTCTGAACGCCATTACCGAAATCGCGCGGCCCGTATTCAAACAACACAACAAAGCAAAAAGCCAAAACGATAAACAAGGCGAAAAAAGCCCGCGCACGAGCGACATAGAAAGAGGCTAGCGCGTGCGGGCGATGCGATCAATGGCGATGGTAGGGACAGCGCGCTGCGCTGTCCCCTGAAAGCTTTCGGGGCAGCGCGGCGTCCCTACCAAGGATGGCAGACAGACAACGTCTTGAATGCCATTGCGAAAATGCCAAGCTAGTGGGCCATGCGGGTGCCGCTGCTCGATCTTAGCGACCAATATCGTGCCCTGGCTGATCCAATTCGCGAAGCGATTAACAAGGTCCTGGCGAGCCACCGTTTTATTCTCGGGTCAAAAGTAGAGGCATTCGAGAAGGCGATCTGCGCATATTGCAATGCACCGTCCGGTATCGGTGTTTCGTCTGGAACAGATGCTTTGCTGGCGATCTTGATGGCCCTTGAAATTGGGCGAGGGGATGCGGTCATCACGACGCCTTACACATTTTTTGCCACTGCTGGATGCATCGCGCGCGTCGGCGCGAGACCGCTTTTTGCGGATATCGATCCGAAAACGTACAACATCTCTCCATCAGCAATTCAAAAATGCATCGAGAAGAATTGTCAGACAGATTCGGGTGGCGAATTGAAAACAAAAAGTGGAGAGAAAATCCGCGCCATCGTTCCAGTCCATTTGTTCGGTTTATGCTGCGAAATGGACGTACTCCATGAAATGTCTGAACACTACCAACTGGATGTGATTGAAGACGCCGCGCAGGCCATTGGCGCGGAATTTTCATTCGGCGAGAGGATCGCCAGAGCCGGAACGATAGGGAAAGCCGGATTTTTTAGCTTTTATCCTTCGAAGAATCTCGGAGCTGCTGGTGATGCGGGGCGAGAAAGTTGCGGGTTCTCAGAGAACACGGAATGGAACGGCGTTATTTCCACGATGTGATTGGAGGCAATTTTCGCCTAGACGAAATGCAGGCTGCGATTCTTGGCGTTAAGCTGCCATACCTAGAAAAGTGGGCGGCACTGCGACGTGACGCTGCGGATTTTTATTGCGCAGAATTTGCACTCGCGGCGTTGACGGAAAGAATCACGGCGCCCGCCGAACCTTATCGCGATCGTCGCCTAACGAATCACCACGTTTATCATCAGTACGTCATCCGCACGCCAATGCGCGATGCTTTGCGCGAGCACCTCGGAAAACGTGAAATCGAGACGGCGATCTACTATCCGCTCGGACTCCATGAGCAGAAATGTTTTGCCTATCTCGGCTACAAGAAAGGTGATTTCCCGGAGACCGAGCGCGCCGCTCGCGAGACGCTCGCGCTACCCATTTATCCGGACATTTCGCGCGAAGCGCAGCGGTACGTGGTCAACGCCGTTGCCGAATTCTTCAGTTAGAGAGTGTGTGTTCAGCGTCCGATTTGCCTCTCCCCTTTTGGACAGGAGAGAAGATTGAGGTGAGGGGTTTCGTATTGGGCGTGACTACGAAGCGCAACCCTCACCCTATCCTCTCGCTTGGGGAGGCAGAGGCGAAAGACGACGCTACACAGATACGTTGAACTCCGGGCGGGCTTGGCCAAACTACTTGCGAGGCGCAAAGCGCAAGCCTATATGAATCCGAACGCTTTCGCGACGGTAACGGGTAGGTACCGAAGTGGCCAAACGGGGCAGACTGTAAATCTGCTGGCTTTACGCCTTCGCTGGTTCGAATCCAGCCCTGCCCAATTCACCCTGTGCAATCGGCTTGCGAACTCGCTAGCTGGCGAATGCTTTCGGAGTTAATGACCTCTTCGAGGGCCGCCACCTTCGCGACGGCCACCGTATCCGCCGCCTCCGCCGTAGCCGCGTCCGCCACCACCGGGCGGTCGCGCTTCCCGCGGTCGAGCCTCGTTCACCGTCAACGGCCGGCCTTCAACTGTTTGGCCATTGAATTTCGAAATGGCGTTTTGAGCGTCCTCGTCGGAGCCCATCGTCACGAAAGCAAAGCCACGTGATTTGCCGGTGAATTTGTCTTGCATGAGAGTAACTTCCTGCACAGTGCCAGCCTGTGAAAAAAGCTCCTGCAGTTCGTTTTCCGTCGTATTGAAGGAAAGATTGCCTACGTATAATTTAGTTCCCATTGAGTTTATTCTGGAAAGGGCTGCTAGGTCACTGTTCCCGCTTATCGGATTTCAAATCGCCACTGAATAAACTCAACTGACAATCCACCAACTTCCAAGCTTCCGTTTTCCGTTTCGGCTCACTTGTAAAATGCTTCCTGTAAGAAAGCAATAAGAAATCGCGGATCATTTTGTCTCTCCACAATGGCTCAATCACGTAGCGAGCATGCGAAAAAGCTTCCAGCGCGGGTCGCGGTCGTGGCAGCAGGCGTAGTCAGTCCGCTGGGGGTTGGGCTGGGCGAAACATTCGACTCGCTACGCGAAGCGCGGGATTGCGTTACCCGAATAACACGATTTTCGGTAGCTGAATGTCGATGTAAAACCGCTGGCCAAGTTTCCGATGATCGCTTGCTCGCGAGTCGGGGCGAAGGGGTTCGCGCCCGACGCCTGCATCGCGCCTCGCACATGATGATCCAGGCGCTAAGAGAAGTAGTAACGCAGGAGCCTCAATTCAAACCTGAGTTAACTGTAATTGGAACAACAAGCGGCGGCATGTCCTATGGCGAACATTACTATCGCTCATTGAGTCAAGCAGGAGATTTGCGACATGCGCCTACCTGGATCGCAAATTACCCGGCGCAAAAGCCGGTGATCGACGCTCAGGAAGCCCTTGGAATTTCTGCGCCATGCCAGATGATTGCGAACGCGTGCGCCTCAGGCACAAATGCTATCGGTCATGCGTTCGAATGTGTGCGATCAGGTCGTTACCACCGGGTGTTAGCCGGCGGCTATGATGCACTCTCGGAAATGGTCTTCGTAGGCTTTGATTCGCTTCAAGCCTCAACGCCTGAGAAATGTCGCCCGTTC
>QHNF01000430.1:3508-4047 GCA_003218345.1 Verrucomicrobiota bacterium
CATGGTAATCGGAGAAGGCGCCGCGGTTCTTGCGTTGGAAGACCTCGACCTGGCTCAGCAGCGTGGCGCGCCTGTCTTAGCAGAAATTACCGGCTACGGCATTTCCACAGATAATTTTCATATCACACAGCCGGACCCCTCCGGTATCGGACCGCGGCAAGCAATGGAGCGAGCTCTGCAGAGCGCACGTATTTCAGCGAATGAAGTCGATTACATAAATGCGCACGGGACGGCTACGCTGTTTAATGACGCGGCCGAAGGCAAGGCAATCAGGGTGTTGTTCAATGGCGTGCCGGTGAGCTCCACCAAAGGTATGATGGGTCACTCGCTGGGAGCCGCCGGCGCGATCGAAGCCATCATCTGTTTGCTGGCGCTCCAACATCAATTTCTTCCTCCCAACATCAATTTTGGCGCTTTAGATGAGGATCTCGACCTGAATGTTGTAGCGAACGAAGCGCGGCCAGCTGTTGTGCGCACAGCGCTTTCTAATTCCTTTGGCTTCGGCGGGACGAATGCTTCGATTCTGATGCGTAAATTCG
>QHNF01000432.1 GCA_003218345.1 Verrucomicrobiota bacterium
AGAATTTTCTCCGGATGCGAAACCGTGATTCCTTCTTTAGAACGCACCGAAAAGAGAAACGGCGCGGCAGACACAAATGCGCATGTTTGATTCGACAACAGCCCACATTCCAAGCCCTGATTGCGTAAGTCGTTTCCACAAATTTCCAATTCTTTGCGGTAAAGCCTTATCCGAAGGTAGCCTCTGCACTCCTGACAGTACGCCACGATCTTTCCACGCACTGCTCGACTTTTCTCATCCGCTGGTCGGCTAACCGCATGTACACCTTCACGTAGTCGCTTGCCATGCGACCGACTGTGAAGCGCTTCTCGAAAACCTCTCGACAACCTGCACGACTAACCTTACGAACTCGGCCAACCGCCTCAACCGCTTCCTCCAGCTCCTTCACGATGAAACCCGTTACTCCATCTTCCATAACCTCCGGAACAGAGCCGCTAGCATATGCGATTGCCGGTGTCCCACATGCCATTGCTTCAATCATCACGAGGCCGAACGGCTCCGGCCAGTCAATGGGAAATAGTAACGCGTAAGCATTTCCGAGGAACTCGTCCTTCTGTTCGTCGCTGATTTCACCGACCCACTCCGCCACCGAAGAGTCCCGTAGCAGCGGATCGATTACGCGTTTGAAGTATCGTTTGTCTACCGGATCAACCTTGGCAGCAATCTTGAGCGGCATTCGCGCCCGCTTGGCAATTTCGATCGCTCGATCGACTCTCTTTTCCGGTGAGATTCGTCCGAGAAAGGCCAGGTACTCGCCGGGATCGGGGTGAAACCGGAAAAGATTTGGTGGCAATCCGTGGTAAATCGTGGCCTGCCAGTTCGCGCGGCGCAAATACTGCCGCTGGGCATCGGAAATCGAGATCATTGGTATGTCTCGAAATCTGTCGAAGACGGGAACCAGGTCGGGAGTATCGAGCCGGCCGTGCAAAGTCGTGACGTGCGGAACAGGCAGAGACCGACAAATCGCAAAGTGGAGATAACCTGTGTGAAAATGAATCACGTCAAATTCGCGAGCGTGCTCGAGTACGTGATCTAGCAGAAGGAGTTCGCGCGCTACGGGATCTTTGCAGCGCTCGTTTTTGCGGAGCGAACGCCGACATGGCGCAATGAGCCGGGCGTTTGTCATGGAGTCGCCGCTGCCAAACAAAGTCACCTTGTGGCCAGAGCGAACCAATTCTTCAGTAAGATAAGAGACGATCCGTTCCGTTCCTCCATAACATTTTGGAGGCACACTCTCGATTAGCGGCGCAACCTGGGCGATTCGCATATTCTTCCCTTCTTCCCCTGTGCGATACGTGAGTTTTGCCAGCTGCGGCAGTAAGAGAATGCTTTTTCATTCCGATAAGTCGCGCGCGCACGACAGTCATTCTCAAAGTTTGCATCACTCAAAAACATCATAACCATCCTAAACCTTTCGGATTCCGACGCGGCTTTGGTTTTCAGAGATAGCCGATAATCTGAAATCTCTGTTAATCGCGACGATTTTTAGAGGATCTCATTGCCACGATTCGCGTCCCGCCACCGGAAAACACGTGAGGCGGTCTCGAGAACCGATGTTGTTTCGATGCGGACCGCCTGTTCGTCCGGATCGTTCAAACGCGCCCCATCAAGGCGAGGACGATCACAATCAAGAGAATCAGGCCCAATCCTCCACTTGGCCAATATCCCCAGCCGGAACTGTAAGGCCAAGCTGGTAGCGCCCCAACCAACAGAAGAATTAGAATGATCAATAGAACCGTGCTCATGGCTGCTCCTTCCTTGAGTTATTTCGTTATTACGAGCAACCTTGGACGTTTTAACGGATGTGGCTGAAGACTACAGCGGACGATGAAGGAGTCACGCGCGCGACACGCTGAATTCCTCCTGTTTACCTTCCCGGACCGCCTTCTCGGGCGCAAAAATTTCAGGACTGCGACTTCAGCCGAGCGAAAAAGGCGCGACATATACAAATGCGCGTCTGCGATTTTAAGTTTTTTAGAGCGCGCGTGCGCAAGGCGAGCGAACTAAAAAGTGATTAAAAACGGTCAGAGGCGGATAGCAGATCGTCATTTCGAACCGTCCATGGCACCCAACTCATCGCATTTGAGTGAGGTTGTGAAGCGCGAACGGCGCGTTAGCTTCGTCGCATGCGCAAAGTTTTGAAATCAGATAAGCGACCGTTGGAAATCAAACCTCAACAGGAATCGGTCTGGATTTGCATGTGCGGTCTCTCCAAGAACCAGCCGTTCTGCGACGGATCACACAAGACCACGCGCGACGAGGAAGACGGCAAGACTTACGAATACGACGCAGAAGGACATCGCCACGAACTCTAGTCCCTTGCGCCTGGGTTGCCGCAGCAAGTTCGTGCGGTGCGCGCCTGCTCGTGCCTACCTTCCCGCCGGCTCTGCCGGTCCGCTCTTTGCGCCCGAAAGCAAATCAACGCGGATGAGCGGATCGTTCGGTAACACAATGGGGCCTTCCCACCGGAGGAAGCCGGCTGGCGCAGGATTCGTTAGCCAAATTTTTGTGTCGGGAACATTAATAAACAATTTCGCGATCGCCGGAACTTCCGGATGAATGATGAAGCGATCGCCTTTGAGCAAACGTCCGGACATCCGCATACGGTCAAGGCCGCCGTGGGAAACTTTTACGGTCACAACTTGCGGTTTGAGTGTTGGGATTGGGGAAAAACCGACTGCCTTGAGCTCGATTTGTTCATGCTTGAGGAGCCTCTCGCGCAGATTACTCAATGCGATGGTAAACCCAAATCCGGCAAACGTTCGACCCATCTCGACCTCGATCTTTTCGGATACATCCTTGTTGTCTTTGCGGATGTGCGCACTGGCCATTCCTGACACAAAATCCGCAGTGAATTCGCGTTGGGGTCTTCCGTGCTCGAGTTCTTTCCACGACCATTGTTCCTGCATCAGCTCTGTCTGCTGCCGAAAGCGCGCCTTCTCCTCAAACAGCCGGCCGTCGGAAAATTTGTAGGTGATGACTACGTAAAGGCGATGATCTTCCGTCCATTGCCTGAACTCACCGTCGGCGAGTTTCTTCCCGTTGATGTCGCACAATCCCGGGTAGCCATGTGCGGCGCCAGCCGGTTCGGTTACTTCTATTGCAAAGGCGGGTGTGG
>QHNF01000433.1 GCA_003218345.1 Verrucomicrobiota bacterium
ATATTCACGGCTTCTTTATGGCTAAGACCGCCTGGATCAATCGCAATGAGCGCAAACGCGCAACGGTGAAGAAGTACGCCGCGTTGCGCGCTCAGTTAAAAGCGAAAAAGGACTATGCGGGACTCACACAATTGCCGCGTGACGCCAGTCCAACGCGTGTGGTGAACCGGTGCGAAGTCACCGGGCGTCGGCGGGCTTTCATTCGCCGTTTTAAGATGTCCCGTCTCACTTTCCGTGAGCTAGCCTCGCAAGGTTTGATCCCTGGCGTAACCAAGTCCAGCTGGTAAATTCTCGACTGTGGCCACGTCGCTGTGCGATGTGCGGTCCAGCCCGCCGAAGGCGGGTCGCTACACAAATGTCCTGAATGAACTTTCCCTCATTACTCCTCTTAGCGGCAGCGCCGATTGCTGACATCATCGCCCGCCATTGGGACTCACCCATAATGCTGATCGGCAAATTGGTGACGATTGCCGCGCTGGTGTTGCTGAACGGATTCTTTGTCGTGGCCGAATTTGCACTCGTCAAAATCCGTGGCAGTCAGCTCAATACCCTGGCTGCCGAAGGCATCAAGCGGGCGCTATTTGTAGAACAGGTTAAAGATAATCTGAACGCCTATCTCTCGGCCTGTCAGGTTGGGATTACTGCAGCCAGCCTAGGTCTTGGTTGGCTGGGAGAACCGTTCCTCGCGCGGATGCTTCAACCGTTTTTTGCTTTGGCGGGAATCGAATCATCGGCGGTGATCAAATCAATTTCCTTTGCGCTGGCATTTTCGGCCATCACGTTTTTGCACATCGTGCTTGGGGAACAAGCGCCTAAAATTCTCGCCATTCGCAAGGCCATGCCTGCTGCGTTATTCGTGAGCACGCCCCTGCGGTGCTTTTACGCGATCTTTAAACCAGCGATTTGGTTCCTAAACGCTGCGAGCAATTGGGTCCTTCGGAATCTTTTTCGCGTGGAACCCCTCGCCGAGGGAGAACTGGCCCATAGCGAAGAAGAACTGCGATTGATTCTGCACGAAAGTGAAAAATCCGCCGAGGTCACGCCTCTGGGCCGTGAACTTGTCTTTAACGTACTCGACCTGCGCGACCGCGTGGTGCGCGATATCATGACCCCGCGCGGCGACATTGTGTACCTCGACCTGGAGGATGATTTCGAAACGAATGTGAAAAAGGCAATCGAATCTCGGCACACCCGGTTCCCGCTGTGCCGTGAAAATCTCGATAATACAGTCGGACTCGTTCACATCAAGGAACTGGTGCCGATGATGCGCGACCCGCATCCCGATTTATTGAAGATCAAACGCGAATTGATTCCTCTGCCCGAGATGATGCCGCTGGAAAATTTGCTCAAATTGTTCCTGAGCAAGCACGCGCACCTCGCGATGGTTGTGGATGAATTTGGCGGTACTGTCGGAATGGTCACGCTTGAGAATGTACTGGAGGAATTGGTTGGCGATATTCAGGACGAGTTCGATTTCGAAAAGGAAGAATTTCGCAAGATCAGCGCGAACGAATTTACCGTGGACGGCGCGCTTGGACTTTACGAGCTGAACGAGCTCGCCAAGCTTGAGCTGGAGAGCGCGGATGTGAGCACCATCGGCGGTTACGTCATCCATTTGCTCGGCCATCTGCCGAAACAAGGTGAACAGGTTAAGATTGGCAACTTCCTCGTCACGGTCTCGCAAACGGATGGCCGCCGCGTCAATCAACTCCACTTTAAGAAATTGAGCGACGTTGCTGACGAAGAATCTCTTTCCGTGACCAAATCGCGTACTACCTAGGTTTGGCGCCGCGGCGCCGTTAGGGTTGCGCGGACGTGGCTACAACATGGACGTTATTAGGGAGAGCGAAATCACCTGCCCACACTGCGGCGAAATTTTTCCGATCCAGATCGATACTTCGCAGCCGGAACAAACACTGATCGAGGATTGCGCCGTCTGTTGCCGCCCAATTACGCTGACGATTCGTTGTCGTCCCGGAGCAATTGTCGAGCTTACCTGTAGTTTATAGCGGCGTCTGCGCCACTACTCTAGGCAGCTGCCGCCTCCAACTTGGCGCGTAGCGCCGGCCGTCGTCGCAATTGCGCGGTCAGAGCCTGGATTGCGCGCAATGTCGGGGGGCTGATGTGATGTTCCATCCCTTCCACATCATGATAAATGACGCGGTCATCCAGGCCGAGGAGTCTCAGAAAATCTGTGAGAAGTTTGTGCCGGTGCACAATCTTGCGAGCCAGGTTCTTGCCGGCCGCAGTCAAAATGAGCCCGCGATATTTCTCGTATTTCAGAAGGCCCTCCGAATCGAGCCGCTGCACCATGTTCGTCACGCTGGCCTGTGAAATCCTCAGCGCCGCCGCGATATCGACGACCCTGGCGTATCCCTTGGAATTAATCAGTTCCAGGATGCGTTCCAGGTAGTCCTCAACTGCGGCAGAACTGCCGAGCGCGGACTGAGAAGTTTTTTTGCCTCGCACGCAGCGAAGTTAAAATCCTGAGCTAATATAGTCAACCAAAGAAATAATTGATGGTTGACAGAATCATTTACCAGTAGAACTAAATTAGTCTAGCCTAAATTCATCATTGGAGCCTGATGGCGGAAGCCGATACCACAACTGCAGCAAAATCACATGTAGCCTGGCGCAGAAGCACAGGTCAGGTTTCGCTACCAGAAGTTCATCGCAGCGTCGTCGTGCCCACGACCGCTTCGTTCTGGCGCAAGCTGTTCGCATTTTCCGGCCCGGGATTTCTCGTCGCGGTCGGCTATATGGACCCGGGAAATTGGGCCACGGATCTAGCTGGCGGAGCTCAGTTTGGTTACTCGCTCCTGACCGTCATCATGATCTCCAATTTCATGGCGATTTTACTCCAGCATTTGTGCATCAAGCTCGGCGTCGCCACCGGGCGCGACTTGGCCCAGGCATGTCGCGATCACTACTCCACACCGACGGTATGGTTCCTGTGGATTCTTTGCGAGCTTGCCATCGCCGCGTGCGACCTGGCCGAAGTGGTTGGTTCAGCCATCGGCTTGCAGCTTCTCCTGGGGATTCCTCTGGCGTGGGGCTGCGTTATTACCGCGTCGGATGTGCTGCTCGTCCTGTATCTGCAAACCAAAGGTTTTCGTTACATCGAGGCCATCGTTATCACTCTCATCGCCACCATCGGAGGCTGTTTCGCCGCCGAACTGATTTTTTCCAAACCAAGTCCGACTGGCATCCTACTCGGTTTCATTCCCAGTCTGGGTATTGTCGCCAATCAGGGAATGCTTTATGTCAGCATTGGTATCCTGGGCGCGACGGTGATGCCGCACAATCTTTACCTGCACTCATCCATTGTGCAGACGCGCAAGTTCGAGCAAACACCTGAAGGCAAACGCGAGGCGATCAAGTTCGCCACGATGGATTCTACGTTCGCGCTGATGTTCGCCCTGTTCATCAACGGAGCAATCCTGATCCTGTCCGCCGCTGTTTTCCATTGGTCAGGGCACCAGGAGGTGGCGGCAATTCAAGATGCGTACAAATTGCTGAGTCCTCTGCTCGGCGTCGGCGTGGCCAGCATTCTCTTCGCGGTGGCGTTGCTTGCGTCCGGGCAGAACTCGACGCTTACCGGCACGCTTGCCGGACAGATCGTGATGGAGGGCTTTCTCAACTTCCGCATCACGCCGTGGCTGCGCCGGCTGATTACGCGGCTCATTGCAATTGGTCCCGCGGTTCTCGTGATCAGCATTTTCGGAGAAGGCAAGACCACGGAGTTGCTTGTTGCCAGCCAGGTCGTCTTGAGCATGCAACTCGGCTTCGCCGTCTGGCCGCTGATGCGGTTCACGGGTGAAAAAGCGAAGATGGGGGAGTTCGCAAATGGCCTTTGGGTAAGAATTGTGGGCTGGACGGCTGCTGGCATTATCATTGTTCTCAATGTGAAACTGCTCTTCGATATTTTCATGCCCGACTCTGTGCTCAAAGCACTTTATGGTTCGCTTGGTCTCCCGCTGCCGCGTTGAAAGGAATGACGAAGGAATGACGAAATCGGAAGCTCGAAAGGCGCCCGCAGGATTTGTCTGGAAACGGTAGCGCTATGGGGAAATTTACGAGCAGCAGCTTGAGTTAGATGCAGCTATGCTTTGGCAGTTTTTCGCCATCCGAGCTTCGGCTTTCATTCGTTATTCGTCATTCGGCTTTCGTCATTCTTGTCATGTATAAACACATTCTCATTCCGCTTGAAAACAGTCCGGCCGACGAGACGATTCTTACGCACATCAAGCCGTTCGCGCGTATGACCGGCGCGAAACTGCTCCTTGTCCACGTGGCTGATGGCTGGGTGGCGCGGAACTTTAATCAACTCCAACTCGCTGAGAGTGAAGAAATGAAACAGGATCGCGCGTATCTGGAAAAACGCAGCCGCGAG
>QHNF01000063.1 GCA_003218345.1 Verrucomicrobiota bacterium
TGATCGACACCTTTCACGATACGCCTGATTGGAAGGAGACTCTGCTTAACGCAGTTAGATTACTCGATGAAGCAATTTCGCGGGACGGTAATTTTTGCGATCGCCTACTGCTGGGCGGCGCGGGCCCACATAGCTCTCTACTGGTTTGATCTAGACCACACGCCAGCTCGGCTGGCACAAGCCAAGGCGACCGCGCAAAAAGCTCTCCTTCTCGCTCCCGACTTGGGTGAAGCGCATCTTGCTCAAGCGTTGGCTTATTACCAGGGCAGCCGCGACTATGCGCGTGCTCGTGAAGAACTCGCGATCGCGCGCCGGACAATCCCAAACAACGCGGAGGTGTATTCCATCACGAGCTGGATTGATCGGCGGCTGGGACGATGGGACGAGGCGGTTAAAAATCAAGAAAAAGCCGCCGAGTTGGATCCACGAAATTCGAAAATCCTGAACGCTCTTACCGTCCTGTATGATGTCCTGCGCAGATACGACCAGGAAGAAGCGGTATTCGATCGTGCGATTGCGGCGAATCCGAGCTCGACCGCATACTTCCAAATGATGCGGGCGGAGATCGAACTGGAAAAAGGAAATATAACAGCGGCGCGCTCGGGATTGGACTCTTTGCCCCCTGGCTATGACCCTGACGGCGCGGTAACCTCTACGCGGATTAATCTCGCTTTGTATGAGCGCGATCCGGCAGCAGCGGCGAAGATCCTCGCTGCATCGAAACTTGAAGAGCTCATCGGTGGCACGGGCTCGCTTCTGCCGCGCAGTTGGTTCGAGGCGTTGATTGCGCGCGCCCAAGGCGACGCGCAGAAAACGCGCAACGCCTTCTCTGCCGCGCGCCTGAAAATCGAGGCAAAGCTGCATGACCAGCCCGACGATGGCGTCTTACTCGCGATGCTTGGGCTGATTGATGCGGGACTTTCGCGCAAGCAGGAGGCTATTGCTGAAGGGCTTCGCGCTGTCGAGTTGCGGCCGATCAGCAATGACGCGGTGGACGGTGCGGCGGTCATCGGAAATTTGGCGATGATTTACGCGTGGGTAGGCAATGTTGATTCGGCAATGGAACGGTTGGTGTTTCTCGCCAAAACCCCGGCGGCCCAGACTACGACCAACTGAAGCTTGATCCGGCATGGGATGCGGTCCGCCGCGATCCGCGCTTTGCAAAAATGCTCGATGAGCTCCAGCCCGCTTCCAACCGGCGCTAGCTGCGCGCTTCGTTAGGCCAGCGCGTCGATTCGGCTAGCCAGATCCTTCTTGCTCGTTACGCCAGTGACTTGATCGCGCAGTTGGCCGTTCTTGAAAAAGAGCAAAGCCGGGATAGCGCGAATATTGTACTTGAACGAGAGGCTCTGATTTTCATCCACATTCACCTTCCCGACCTTAACGGCACCGGATTTCTCACGCGCCACTTCATCCAACATCGGGGCGATCATTTTGCACGGGCCACACCATTCCGCCCAAAAATCGACGATCACGGGCTTATCGCTTTTTATCACTTCGCGGTCAAAATTGGATTCATCGAGATTGATAACGGCGGAATTATCCATGGTTCAAGAAAGGTAAGTCAAAATCTGAATAATTAAAATCAGGGCGGAGACACCGAGCAGCACCCATAACAGCGGCATTGGACTTTTCTCTGCCGGTGCCACAGCGATTGCCGCGCTCTCGGTAGCAACGCCTGGCATAGGGATGAGCGGTTGAGTCTTCTTCATCTGGGCCGTGGCAAGCGGCTGAGCGATCGGGTCCGGCATCAGCGGAATGCGCACTGTCTCTTTTCTCGGTCCCGAAGGCGGTGAATCTGGCGCCGGCGCGACTGAAGCGGATAACGGCGGCGAGACAGACTGCGGTTTCGGCGGTTGGAAAATTTGCGTGGCAGCTAGGTCCTGGGCAGCAGGCTTCGAAGTGGCCTGCGTTTCTGTTGAAGTGCGACCAGACGGCCTGTCCAGTGGCTCACGAAGTGGCAACTGAATTCGCACCGTCTCGCGCGATTTTGTATCTGGGTCTGGCGGTTTTGCTGCGGGCGGAGGCGGCAAGACAATGCGAGTGGTCTCTTTTTTGGGTTCGTTTGAGTCGGCCATCGAGCGAAATAGATGTTAGCAAATTTGCTCGAGAAACAGGCCGCTGTCACCTGCTAAGTACATTTCGTCAAAAAAAACTACCTTCGTGAACCGCCGGTTCAGGCCGACAGATCGTATCCGCGGCTTCCGCTGATTCTGCGCCAGACGAACTTGCCGACTGGCGCGGGCTTGGATAAAACAACGCGCGCGTCGACATCCGGAGCATCGGCTTCGCTCCGGGCGATATGCGGCTGATCAGCTAATAATTTTAGTTCGCTTCCAGTTTTTTCATGCGCAATTTCATAGGCGATCTGTTGCTGGAGCGACATCGCCATGCGGTAGCGCGCGTTTTTAATCTTCGCAGAAATCTGGCCCGGCATTTTCGCCGCGCGCGAGCCCTCTTCCTGCGAATATTTGAATATCCCGAGCCGTTCAAATCGAGTGCGCCGAATAAAATCGAGAAGAGTCGCGAATTCTGTCTCCGTCTCGCCAGGGAATCCGACGATGAAAGTCGTGCGCAAGGTTACGCCGGGAATTCCGGCGCGCAGTTTATGAATCAAATTTTCGATGTGCGCCCGCGATGTTTCTCGTCGCATGCGTTCCAACATTGAGTCGTGGATATGCTGCAGCGGAATATCGATGTAGCGCGCGACCTTGTCGCACTGCGCGATGGTCTCAATTAGTTCGTCACTCCAATGGGCCGGATGCGTATAAAGCAGGCGCACCCAAAATTCACCTTCGATCCTCTGAATCTCGCGAAGCAACCCAGTGAGAGTCGGTCCCTGCGTCGAGTCAACCGGTTGGCGCGGTCCCGCTTTCTTGTGCCACAAATCCATCCCGTAATAGGTGGTATCCTGGCTGATCAAATTGATCTCTCGCACGCCTTCGCTAATGAGTCTCCGAATTTCCGCAACGATTGATTGCGGAGCCCGGCTGCGGTGTTTTCCACGCATTTGCGGAATCACGCAAAAACTGCACGGATGATTACAGCCTTCTGCGATCTTTACGTAAGCGAAATGGGCTGGCGTAAGCCTGAAGCGGGGCGTGTCGTAATCCGGAATGTAAGTGGGACGCGCGGGAGTTAAAAGTAGCGCATGGGTCCCGCTTGTGGCGCTCGGGTCCCGCAACCGAGACGGTCGCGCTACAATCTTTTCCACGATCTCGCCAAGCTGGGCGACCTGATCCAGCCCAATAAATGCATCCACCTCCGGCATTTCCTGGCGCAGTTCTTTGGCGAACCGCTGAGACATGCAGCCGCTTACGATCAGTTTTTGATCCGGGCACCTGTCTAAGCCACGCCGCTGATGCGCGTCCAGAATCGCTTCGACCGATTCTTCCTTGGCTGAATCAATGAAGGCGCAGGTGTTAATTACGAGGACGTCAGCATCGTCTGCGCAAGATGTGATTTCCATTCCACGCTGCAAGACGCTTCCTAGCATGATCTCCGCATCGACAAGATTCTTGGCGCAACCGAGGCTGATCATGCCGACTTTAGTGCGACGCCGAAGCCCCGAAAGCTTTCGGGGCTCTTCATTTGCCGCGAATGCCTTCGGGGCCGCTGCAACTGGCAAAATCATCAACGGCGTCAGTTAACTTTCACGTCTTCATCGTCGTCTTCCAGGGCCTTGCCGTTTTTCGTGATCTGAACGGCGTCACGATCGAGAAGACGAATCGAGACATGTTTACCGCGAAATTCAACCGTGCCATCAGACGGAGAAATCCAGCGCTCGTAAGCGGGATTCTCGGTTTCATCGCCTACAGTCACCTTCACGTAGGTTCTTTTAAGTGGGCGAATAGCGACCCGGTTCTGTTCGCCTGATTGCGCAGATGATGAACTCGCTTCTGCTTGCGCTTTCGTTTTGGCAAGGTCCTCTGGACGCACAGGCTTCGCCCGGCGCACTTCCGGCTCACTTGGCTTTGCGGAAGCTGCCGCAACCGCTTTTGGAGCCGGTGCAACCGTCGACGCGGCCGACACTGATGGTGCGACCGTTGGAGCGGACGCAACAGTACCTGGCAACGTTTGGGTCGGCCCAGGCGATCCGGCCTGTGGGCTTGGAGCCAACGAGGCGCTCGGCGACGTCTGCGCGATGGACTCAGCTTTTCCCGGCGCGAGCCGCCGCACATTGAGAACTAATTTCATCACCGAAAAACCAATCACCAACACTACGATACCAACGATGAGTGGCATCGGCGAAATCCGCTCCCGACTTGGAGTGGCGCGGCGCCTAACGACCGGCGCACTAACTGGTTTCGTAGGAGGATGATCTTGAAGGTACGAATAACCATCGACTGTGACGCGCTCGGACTCTTCAAATGCGTCAAGATATGGAGTGACATCGACGTCTAAAAATTTCCCATAGATGAGCAGGAAACCTTTCGCGTACGCCAGACTGGGAAACTGAGAAAAATCATCCGCCTCAATCTCCGCCAGCCGAGCAGGACGAATCTTCGTCATTCGAGCTGCTTCGTCGAGCGTAAGATTTCTAGCTTGCCTTGCTTCCTGAAATTTTTTACCAAGCCCTTCTATCGTCATTGCGCGAAATGCCGGCTAAACGGCGGCATCGAGATCGACCAGAATCTCGCGTGGTTTGGCGCCTTCGCCGGGACCTAGAATACCGCGCTGTTCCAGAATATCAACGATGCGCGCGGCGCGAGTGTACCCAAGTCGCAACCGGCGTTGAAGCAATGAGGTGGAGGCCCGTTTTTCCTGTCGAATGATTTCCAGACATTTTTCGACCAGTTCTTCATCCTCGCTTGTCACGTCTTCTGCGAGAGTCGCGGTGGATTCAAGCTTCTCATGCATCGCCGTGTCAAAAGCGGGTGGGCTTTGCGAAGAAACAAATTCAACGAGGCGATGAATTTCATCATCCGTTACGAGCACGCCTTGTGCGCGAATAAGACGCGAAGTGCTCGGAGGGAGATAGAGCATGTCGCCTTGTCCGAGCAAACGATCCGCGCCATTTTCATCGAGAATCACCCGGCTATCGATCTTGGACGCGACTTGGAACGCAATTCGACTGGGAATGTTCGCCTTGATTACTCCGGTGATGACATCTGCGCGCGGCGTTTGCGTCGCGACGATCAGATGAATGCCAGCCGCGCGCGCCATTTGTGTAATGCGCGCGATCGCAGTTTCAACATCGGCGGGTGCCGTCTGCATCAAATCCGCCAACTCATCGATGATGACTACGATGTAGGGAATTTTGTCGGGAATGATCAACTCATCGTCGCGCGGTACTTTCATTGTTGTGTCCGCTGTCTCTGTGGACCTGCGCGCATTCTCCGGTGAGACACCGGACTCTACACCCTCCATGTCTTTCTTTTTCGCCGGACGCGTATTAAAACCCACGATGTTTCGTACGCCGACGCGGGCAAAAATTCTGTAACGGCGCTCCATCTCATCAATCAACCAGCGCAAGGCCAGCAGCACTTTCTTTGGATCGGTCACGATCTGGAAGGCGAGATGCGGCAGAGAATTATAGAACTGCATCTCAACTACCTTCGGATCGATCATGATGAAACGCAGCTCTTCTGGCGTAAATCGGAAGAGCATACTGGCGATCAGCGCGTTGATACAAACGCTCTTGCCACTGCCAGTCGTGCCGGCCACCAGCAGATGTGGCATTTGTGCCAGATCGGTGATGATGGCTTTGCCATAAACGTCCTTACCGAGCGCGAGCGGAATTTTCGCGTGTGCCTTGGCCTCATCCCAGTCCGGCGATTGCAAGAGTTCGCGTAATGTCACCTTCACTTTGCGGGTGTTCGCGAGCTCGATACCGACGGTGTCCTTTCCGGGAATAGGCGCGAGAATATTTATTCGCTCGGCGCGCGTCGCTCGCGCGAGGTCACGCTCCAAGCTTACGATTTTGTCCACACGAACGCCTTTAGCCGGGTACACTTCGTAGCGGGTAATAGTGGGGCCCTTTGTGATGTCCCCCGGCGCGACCGCAATCCCAAATTGCGCCAAAGTTTCGATGAGAACTTGTTGGACATCCTCCAGTTCCGAGGGATCGGCAGTCCCGCGCCCCTCCAGGCTATGCTCGTCGAGCAAATCCACGCCAGGGAGAACATAATTTTCTGAGTTCCACGCTTGAGTCGTCACGCTCGAAGCTGGCCTTGCTTTCGTTTCGTTGGCGCGCAATTCGGCGAGAGATGGTTTTCGGCCAGCCAGCCCCACTTGTTCGTTCGGCAGCGCGGTCGTATCGACCACCTTTGGTTTTGGCCGATTTGCAAGTTCCTCCAGCGAAATAATCGGCACAACCGATCCAGGCGTCGACATCCCTTTCTTTTGCAGCTGTTTTTCAAGCAATCGCCGCTGCTTGACGAGCTGCTTTTCGCTGATCTCCAGTTTTCCCTTGAGATCGGATCTGCGAAGCT
Source organism: Verrucomicrobiota bacterium (assembly GCA_003218345.1). Lineage (GTDB taxonomy): Bacteria > Verrucomicrobiota > Verrucomicrobiia > Chthoniobacterales > UBA10450 > Udaeobacter. The sequence goes on from QHNF01000063.1 coordinate 6,435, forward strand.
TGCGCTGCAATCGCCATTCGTGCAGTTTCACATTGACTCGCCGCGTGGCGGCAACCGTCTCGCGAATCAGGTGAATCGGGCGCAGTCCCGTAACTAAAATCAGCGTGGTCGCATAAATACCGATCAGGAGAATAAGCGAGCCGACCGGGCCAAGAGCAGTCCGGAGCAGACCGCGATGTTCATCGGAGAGGCGATATCCGATCCAGCCGCCCGGCCCTGGTATATTGAAAGCATCGTGCCAGCCTCGCAAATGGTACGGTTGTACGTGCAGCAAACAGGCACCGGATATAATGAATAAGATGATCCACGCCAGCCGGTGCGTGACGTGCAAACTCGGGTGAAACAGTTTTGCTGCACCGAAGCCCAGAAAAATCGCGGCCAGCAGGTACGCAGCCGCACCAATGAATTGATAGCAAATTCCAGCGATTATGGCGCCCACTGGTCCGATGAAATTCTGCGCAGGATGATTCGCCGGTGAAATGTGGCTAAACCAAACCCAGGACGGTACATCTTTTGGCGTGTAGGAAATCAGCGAAAAGAACAGCAGTGTGCCGACAAAAAGGAGAGCCAGAGCGAAGACTTCGTTCCAAGCGTTGTGTCTGTCTGTGCGAGCCACCGCGTCTGATAGTAATGCTGCGGCGGCGTCTTTCAATCATTGTTGTGAGGCGCTCGCCTCATGGTCATGGTCATGCTCATGCTTGTGATCATGAATACGATTACGAGCACGAGCACGATTCCGACGAATGTGAGGTATCTCATGCGCTTTCGGCTTGCAGATCACGAGCGAGGCTGATAACTGTGCCAGCGCATTATGGCTTTTTTGCTCCGGCGAACTCTCATCGCTGCGGCGGCGTTAATCGTTTGCTGTTCTTGCGAAAAGCATCCTCTTGGCCAGATGCCGGAGGTCCAGAGAGAACAGAGCGATCCAGCAAAAAGGGTTTGGTCCGAAGCGAGCGAAACGAAGTCTGAAAAATCGGTGTCCTCGCCAGCGCCGGCCGAACTTTTACCACACCAACCTCGTTAGGCAAAGGAGATCACATGGCTAAACATAAATACGCGACCTCGCCACCAAATATCAGCACCATGCCGCCGGGCGTGCCGTACATCATCGGCAATGAAGCGGCCGAGCGCTTCTCCTATTACGGCATGAAGTCGGTCCTGACCGTCTTCATGGCGCATTACATTTTGAACCAGTCCGGGGTACTGGCGCCGATGAACCCGAACGAGGCGTACATGTACACCCATTATTTTGTTTTCGGCGTCTATTTCCTTCCGGTTCTTGGCGCGATTATCGCAGACGGTTGGCTGGGTAAATATTGGACGATCTTGTCCCTTTCGATCGCTTACTGTTTCGGCAACCTCACGCTCGCGTGCATGGCCACCTCTTGGGGAATTGCAGTGGGACAACGGACCATGCTCGCAGTCGGACTGGCGCTAATTTGCTTGGGTGCAGGCGGCATCAAACCATGTGTATCGGCCAACGTTGGCGATCAGTTTGGCGACTCGAACAAGCACCTCCTTTCAAAAATGTTTGGCTGGTTCTATTTCTCGATTAACGCCGGCTCGTTTATTTCCTCGATCATGTGCCCGTGGCTCCTTGCGAATCCCAAGTATGGACCCGGATGGGCATTTGGAATCCCAGGTATAGCGATGGTTATCGCTACTTTATTCTTCTGGGGCGGTCGCGGCAAAATGGTGCACGTGCCGCCGGCGGGTCTTGGTTATTTGCGAGCAACATTCAGTCGCGAAGGTCTCGTTACGCTCGCCAGAATCGCGATGGTCTATGTTTTTATTTTGGTCTTCTGGGCCTTGTGGGGAATGAGCAATGGCGTGGAGTGGACTTTGCAAGCGGAGAAGATGGACCTGCACTGGCTCGGCATGGACTTAATCGCTGCTCAGGTGCAAACAGCAAATCCGATCCTCATTCTAATTTTTATTCCGTTGGTGAACTACGCCATCTACCCATTAATCAATCCCGCTCACGCCTCTACGAAAAATCGGGATCGGCCTTTTTCTTACCGGTTTGTCTTTTGTTGTTATTGTTTGGATCCAAGGCCAAATCGATTTGGGACTGAAGCCCAGCATAAATTGGCAATTGCTTGCGTACGTTATCTTGACGCTCGGAGAAGCGATGGTGTCGATCACGGGGCTTGAGTTTTCATATACTCAGGCGCCCAACTCGATGAAGAGCTCGGTCATGGCGTTATGGCTTTTCACTGTCGCTGCCGGAGAATTCTTCGTCGGCAAGGTGAACGCGTGGGATTTAAACGCCGACGGTACACGCAAGCTAACCGACTACCAGTACTTTACGTTCTTCACGATTTTGATGTTCGCGGCCGCTGCGGTTTTTATCGTTGTCGCCTGCTTCTACAAGGGCCGCACGTATCTCCAAACACAGCAGCCCACACTGGATGAAATCGCGACGGAGCCGCTTCTTCACGGCGGCACGCCAAGCTGAGATCGGATGAAAACCATCATCGCATCCGCATTCTTGTCGTCGTTGTTGATCTTCAACGCATCCGCCAATACGCAGGACAACGAGTTTCAAGGAATTGCGCGCAACTATCTCGAGCAGGAGTTGCAGGCCAACCCGGAGGAGGCAACGGAGCTCGGTGATCATCGGTTTGACGGCCAGTTGACCGATTATTCCGCTGAAGCGCGGGCGAAAGAATTGGCAACCCAAAGAGAATTTCGCGAAAAGCTAAATGCTCTCGATGGATCGCAGCTTACCGGCGCGAACAATGTCGATTTTCGCATTCTGAAGGAGAACATCGATTACAAGATCTTCCAGGCTGAAGAACTAAAGGAGCCGGACTGGAATCCGCTCGTTTACATGCAGAGCCTCGCTAACAGTCTTTATCTTCTGGTCGCTCGGGATTTCGCAACGCCCGAAAAACGGATTGCGAGCGTGCGCCAGCGCATGGAAGCGATTCCGCGCATAATCACTCAGGCCAAAACCAATCTGCAACACCCGCCGCGCGTTCACACTGAAACTGCGATTGAGCAGACGC
>QHNF01000435.1 GCA_003218345.1 Verrucomicrobiota bacterium
AGATCGTCCTATGAATGATGGTATGAACACGTTCTCGATTTCCCGCCGCAACTTTGCACAATTATTGAGCGCCGCCGCAGCAGCAACTCTCGTTAGGCCCGCCGTGTCGTTCGCAAAACGACCCGAGCACAGCACTGCGGCTGAAAGTATCGTTCGCTTGAGCGCGAACGAAAATCCCTACGGGCCTTCGCCGAAAGCATTCCAAGCAATAAACGATGCCTTCGGCTTCGCCTGCCGCTATCCCGATGAGCACAACAACGTGCTAATCGAGAAGCTGGCGAAGCTCAACAACGTCAATCGCGACCAGATCTTGCTTGGCGATGGTTCCAGCGAGATTCTCAAAGTTTGCGCGGAAACATTCACTGGGAAACAGCGCGGGACACTCGTTGCAGCTGATCCGACTTTCGAAGCAATTCTTAATGATGCCAGCGCCAATGGCGCCGAGGTAGTGAAGGCTCCACTCACTCCAAGCTTCAGTCACGATCTTTCCAAAATGCTTGCGGCTGCAAAAGGAGGTTTGATTTACGTTTGCAACCCGAATAATCCCACCGCCAGCATCACGCCTAAAAACGAATTGCGTGACTCCATCGCGAAGACTCCGCCCGAGACGATGATTCTCGTGGACGAAGCGTACTTTCATTATGCCGACAGTCCGGAATACGAGAGCGTGATCCCGCTAATCAAAGATCATCCGAACCTGATTGTCGCCCGCACGTTCTCAAAAATTTACGGCATGGCGGGATTGCGCTGCGGTTATTGCGTGGCTCAACCGGACACGATTAAGCAAATGCGTTCGCATCAAATGTGGGACAGCGTCAATATCATGGCTCTAGCTGCAGCGAGCGCGAGTCTCGACGATCCAGATCAGGTCCCAAATGGCCAACGTCTGAACAGCGAAGTGAAAGCGTTCACTTCATCCGAGTTGGACAAGATGGGCTACAAAACAATTCCGTCTCAGGCCAACTTCATCATGTTCGACTGTAAGCGCCCTGTCGTGCCGTTCATTCAAGCAATGAAACAACACGGCGTCCAAGTCGGCCGTCTGTTTCCTGCGCTTCCGAACTACATGCGTGTCACCATCGGCAAGAAATCCGAGATGGACGCGTTTCTATCAGGCTTTCATGCAGTAGCGGCGTGATATCCCTTCTGCCTGCCCGCGCCCGTGGTCTTGGCACCGACGGATCTGCGTTTCGCCAAGTGCTGGCGTGAAGTTTATTCCAACGGCTCGATAGCCAAAACTGGTTGTTGCTGGCGCGCGCGTTCCCAGTTGGAGCGAAGCTCTTGAAGATGTATTAGTTGGCAGGGGTGTTGATTAGGTCGTAAGCCGCACGCGGCAGCCAACCTCGATAGATCTCACCAGTTTCAATCTCAACCAACGCTTCGTGCTCGTACAAGCAGCAAACCTCAGCCATTCTTCGTGCGGCCTGGAATCTTGCCTGTTATTTCCAGATAAGCCGCGTCCGAACAGATATCCAGGTCGTCCGACCACGCGATCTGACCGTAGTCACCAATGCGCCCTTTGCGGAAGAAATTTTCGTCCCGCAGCGGGGCAAAAACGCCGTGCCGCACTTGGTCAGAAAGATCAATCACGCCTTCGAACGCCATCGGCGTATGTAAGATGCAATCGATAGCCGCTGAGTGGTTCCACTGTTGTTGGTCTAACCATCGCGAGAAAACTGGTTCGATTTGCACCGACCCGCAAGCGTGTCCCGAACCAGCCAACTATTTGAATTCCATCGCACCGTCCTTTGCATCGACACGGACGGTTTGGCCTTCGCGCACTTTGCCTTCGAGAATGTCGATGCTGAGGGGATCGAGGATTTCTTTTTGGATCGTGCGCCTCAGCGGTCGCGCGCCGTAAACCGGATCGTAGCCTTCGCGCGCGAGTAGTTCCTTCGCTGAATCGGACAGCTTCAGTGTGATCTTTTGTTGCTCGAGACGCTTCGACAAGCGGCGAAGCTGAATTTCGACTATCTTCTTCAGGTCGTCCTCGGTAACTCTGGACGGAAATGCGCGCGCAAGGCATCCGTAACAAGACGTGAACGCGCTTCTTTCGATTCTTCCTCGGTGATGTATTGCGAACCGATGTTCGACGTCATGATGATAACCGTGTTCTTGAAATCGACTGTTCTCCCCTGCCCGTCCGTGATCCGGCCGTCATCGAGCACTTGAAGCAAAACGTTGAACACGTCTGGATGCGCTTTTTCGATTTCGTCGAAGAGCACGACTGAATACGGTTTGCGCCGAACGGCTTCGGAAAGCTGTCCACCTTCCTCGTACCCGATGTATCCCGGCGGCGCGCCGATCAAGCGCGCGACCGTGTGTTTCTCCATGTATTCGCTCATGTCGATCCGGATCATGGCGTTTTCGTCATCGAACAAAAATTCCGCGAGCGCGCGCGACAATTCGGTTTTACCAACGCCAGTCGGGCCCAGAAAAAGGAACGATCCGAGCGGCCGGTTCGGGTCCTGCAACCCGGCGCGCGCGCGGCGTACGGCGTTGGAAACAGCTTTGATGGCTTCGTCTTGCCCAACAACGCGCAAATGCAAATGTTCTTCCAGTTTGACCAGCTTCTCGCGTTCGCCCTCCTGCAATCGCGAGACCGGAATATGCGTCCAATTCGAAACAACTTCGGCGATGTCCTCCTCGGTTACTTCTTCACGGAGTAAAGTTGATTTTCGATCTTTGGCGGTCTTTGTTGTCGCAGCCGCCAATTTCTTCTCAAGCTCTGGGATACGGCCATATTGAATTTCGCTTGCCTTTGCCAGTTCTCCACGACGCTGCGCCCGCTCCAATTCGGTGCGAAGTTGATCGAGTTCCTCTTTCCATCTCCGTTGTTCTTCAAGAACAGCTTTTTCTTTCTGCCACTCCGCTTTGAGCCCCGACGATTTTTCCTTCAGCTCCGCCAATTCCCTCTCGAGCTTTTTCAAACGTTCTTTGCTCGCGGGATCTTTTTCCTTCTTGAGCGCCTGCCGCTCCATTTCGTGCTGCATGATCTCGCGTTCGATCACGTCGATCTCAGTCGGCATCGAATCGAGCTCGATTTTCAAACGCGAAGCCGCTTCATCAACAAGATCGATCGCCTTATCCGGCAGAAAACGATCGCTGATATAGCGGTGCGAAAGGACCGCCGCAGCCACAAGCGCCGCGTCGGTGATGCGCACGCCGTGGTGCACTTCGTAGCGCTCCTTCAACCCACGCAGGATTGCGATTGTATCTTCCACGGTTGGTTCATTTACCATCACCGGTTGGATTGCGATACTCGTCGATCGTAGTCGCGCCGATGGTGCGCAACTCGCCGCGTGCCAGCATCGGCTTGAGCATGTTCGATGCATCAACGGAACCTTCCGCTGCGCCCGCACCAACGATGGTGTGCAGCTCGTCGATGAACAAAATGATCTGGCCTTGCGAATCGGTCACTTCTTTCAGAAATGCTTTCAGGCGGTCTTCGAATTCGCCCCGGAATTTTGCGCCTGCGACCATCGCGCCGATGTCCATCGCGGTGATCCGTTTGTGTTTCAATGAATCAGGGACGTCGCCGCTGATGATTCGTCGCGCTAGCCCTTCTACGATTGCAGTTTTGCCGACGCCCGGGTCGCCGATGAGTACCGGATTATTTTTCGTGCGGCGTGACAACACCTGCATAATGCGCCGGATTTCATTGTCCCGTCCGATTACAGGATCGATCTTGCCGCGTCGCGCCAGCTCAGTCAGGTCGCGCCCGTACTTCTCCAGCGCCTGATATTTGCCTTCGGGATTCTGATCGGTCACGCGTTGCGAACCACGCACCTGCTGGAGCGCTTGCATCAGCTTGTCGCGCGTCACGCCGAGTTCTTTCAGCAATTTCGCCGCCGGGACATTTGCGCCAGTTAACGCAAGTAAGTAATGCTCGGCGCTTGTAAATTCATCCTTCAGTTTCGACATCTCCTTCTCCGCGCCGTCCAAGACACTGCGGAGCTCATTTGAAATACGCATATCGACGGCCGCGCCGTGAACTTTGGGACGTCGCTCGAGTTCGGTGGCCAGGCCTTCGCGCAAGCGAGTCACCGGCACGCCAATCTTTTCCAGAAGCGGGCGGGTTATCCCATCGCTCTGGTCGAGAAGCGCGGAAAGAAAATGTTCGTTCGTAATTTCCTGATTGTTGGATTGCGAAGCCAGGTCCTGCGCTGCTTGTAGCGCTTCCTGCATCTTTTGCGTGAACTTGTCGATGCGCATGCTTCAAGATAATGAACGCCACTGCGTCGGCAATTGGCCAATCGAGACGGCTCTTTCTTAACCGTTTAATTCACGGACGGGCGTTTGACACAAACGCCTCTACAACGATGAGTCTTTGCGATGAGTACGCAAGAAAAATGGATTGGACCAAAAGCGCTGGCGCTTTTGCGGCCCGGGGCGTTTCGCCGTTACATCATTGGTTCGCTCATTTCCGACAGCGGGACCTGGATGCAAATGATGGCGCAAAGCTGGGTCCTGAGTGGACTCACCAATAAGGCGATTTTGCTTGGCCTGGTGAATTTCGCTGCTGGTATCCCGGCGCTAGCGCTGGCGCCAACTGCCGGTTCGCTCGCTGATCGTTTGGATAAACGCAAGATCCTGATCGCAACACAAATCGCGCAGATCATTCTCGCGATTGC
>QHNF01000064.1:0-200 GCA_003218345.1 Verrucomicrobiota bacterium
CGGGCCGCTTACTCAATGATGGAACAGGGCAAGATCGACATGATCTTGAGTTCGCGCCCGGAAGATCGACGCGCAATTTTCGAGGAAGCGGCCGGAATCACAAAATACAAGACGCAAAAACGCGAGGCGCTGCACAAGCTGGAAGCGACTGAGGCAAATCTCCTGCGCATCGGCGACGTCATCAAGGAGGTAAAACGTCA
>QHNF01000064.1:223-11405 GCA_003218345.1 Verrucomicrobiota bacterium
CACTGCACGCGGATCTTCGCGTGCTAGATACGCACTATTCGCGCAGGCAGCTCGACTCGCTGGAAGGCGAGCTGGCTGCGTGCCGGGACGAAATCAATCGACTGGCCGAATCTGAGCACAGCACGCGTAGGAAGATCAACAGTGGCGAAAACGAGCTCGCAGAAGAACGCCGCACGCTGGACCAGATCGACATCGAAATTGCGGACTCGCGCGCGGTAATGCAGCGATTGGAAAGCGAGATCGCCGCACATGGCAGCCGCATCGAGTTCAATTCCCAGCGCGCGCGTGAGCTTGCGGAATTGATCGAGCGCGCTGGCGCCGACATTGCGGAGGCGGAGGCAAAACACGAAAAACAAACGGCCGAAATTCACGAAACGAATTCGCTCATTGAAAAAGCCGACCAGCTTTTGAAGCAAACGGAAACCGAGCTGGCCAAGGTTGGTGGCCTGACGAAAGAGATTCAAAGAAATCGCGGTGAGCACAGTGCGCGCCTGCAGGAGTTGCAGCTCGCCGTTTCGAAATCCGAAACGCGCATCATCGCGCTCGAAGAAGAACTTGCGGGAACAACGGCGCGGCGAGAAATGACCGCGGCGCAAACTGACCGGCTGACAGCGGAAATCACAAAATCGGCGGATGCGCGCGCGAAAATCGTGGACCGAATTGCCAGCTCACTCAAACTGAGCGCCGACGACCACCGAAAACTCGAAGAGTTGTTGGCAAATTCTGCGGGCGACGAAACAAACTTGCGCCAACACCAGGAGCTGCTGGTCGAAGCGGAAAAAAATCTCGCCGCTGCGGAGCGTGCACTCGCTGAAAAACAATCGCGGGTCGAAGTGCTGCGTCAGCTAAACGAAGAAGGCGCAGGCCTTGCGAAAGGTTCGCAGGCCTTGCTTAAAGGCATCGACGATCCCGCCCGGTTCCGCCCCGCCATCGCCGGTTCACTCGTTTCGCAGCTCGATGTCGATCCAAAATTCATTTCGGCAATCGAAGCCGCGCTCGGGCGAAATCTTCACGCCGTGATTTTGAAAAATCCCGAGGTAGCGCAGGAAATCATCGTCCGCCTAACCAAAAATAAACTTGGTCAAGCCGCGCTTTTCATTCCGCAAATCGGCGCGCCTTCTGACGAATCGACAAAAAAAACATTGCCGCAGGACGCCATCGCCTGGGCAGTGGATAAAGTCGCCGCGCCAAAATCGCTGGAGTTACTCGTTGGGCAATTGCTTGGCAATGTTGCCGTTTTTCCCGATCTCGAACGCGCGTTGAAGCATAAACAAACCGAACCGGCGCTCGCGATGGCAACCATCGCCGGCGAATTTATTTCCGCCGAAGGAATTATTTTTGGTGGCAGCAATGAAGTGCGCGCCGACTCACTGCTTGAGCGCAAGACGCAAATCAGCGCGCTTGCCAAAGAAGAAGCGGCGCTGGCAAAACAGCGCGACGCCTTTCTCGCGAAGCGCGATGCCGCGAAGCGCGCTCTCGAAGTGGCTTCGCTGCTCCAGCGCGAATTGGGCGAAGCTGAATACAAGATCGATAATCTCCAGTCGGAAAAAGCGGCGCTCGAGCGGCAAATCGCGGCTGCGGACGAGCGGATTGCTAAATTGCAAAACGAACTTCGCGCAGCGCATGATCAATTTTCCAACCAGAAGAGTGAACTTGCCGCGTTCGAAGCTGCGCAAAAACAGGTCGCATCTCGCGAAGAAGAGGTGACGGAGAAACTGAATCAATTGCGGCTGGTCATCGCAACCGAGCATCAGCGGCGCGAAAGCTTGATCGCCCAACGCGAATCGATGAGCACGCGCGAAATGGAGCTTGCCGAGTTGATTGCCCGCCGGCGCTCCGACATTTCGATGTACGAAAACAAACTGGCCACACAGGCAGAGGAGTCGCGCGAATCGCAAGAGGCAATCGAAAAACAGACGGTGCGTTGCACTGAAATGGAAGCGAACGCCGCGAAAATCGCTGAGCAACGCGCGGCGCGGCTTGCCGCAATTTCTCATCGTGAGACGGAACTGCGGCGCTGGCGCGATTCGTTAGGGGAATTGCAGAGCCGCCGCGGCCACCAGCAGGTACACGAAACGCAACTGCAAATGAAGATCAACAACCTGGCCGAGCACGTCCAGCGGAATTACCATGTCGATCTTCGCGCATTCACCCCGGATCAGCCCACATTCGAAAAAGTTTTGTGCGCTCAATTAAAACGCAACGACCAACTGGCGGGCACCCCTGCGACGCCGGACTTGGCGCAGCTCGCCTCTCTGGAAGTCGAGAAAATCATCGAAGACCTTACGCGTCAACTGGACAACATGGGCCCGGTGAATCTCGATGCCGTTCACGAGTACGACGAACTCGAAGAGCGTTATCGTTTTCTCGAAAAGCAAAACAACGACCTGACGGCGTCGCGTCGCGAGTTGCTCGATGTAATTGCGCAGATCAACTCCACGACAAGAAAGCTGTTTAGCGAAACTTTTGCCCAAGTTCGACTGAATTTCCGTGAAATGTTCGCGGAACTCTTCGGCGGCGGCCGCGCGGATCTATCGTTGCTCGATGAAACCGATCCGCTCAACTGCGGGATCGAGATCAACGCCAGGCCGCCTGGGAAACAACTGCAAAGCGTCTCGCTGCTAAGCGGCGGCGAACGCTCCATGGTCGCGGTAGCGTTGCTGTTCGCGATTTATATGGTGCGACCCAGCCCATTCTGCATTCTCGATGAAGTGGATGCGGCAATGGACGAAGGCAACATCAACCGCTTTATCCGCGTGCTGGAGCGATTCCTAAAACAGAGCCAGTTTATTATCATGACACACAACAAGCGCACCATTGCCAAAGCCGACGTCCTGTATGGCGTGACAATGGAGGAACGCGGCATAAGCAAGCTGGTTGGTGTGAAATTAACCGAGTCACGGCAGACATCGGCGGAAGTAGCGTCGAACGGAGGCGAACCGAACCAGAGGCAGCGACAGTTCGCGCTCGCGACGCGGTAGTTTTCCTTCTGGGGAGCACGCCACAAAAATTTTTTGCGCGTATTGGTCGATCTCGCGTAAAATTGTGAAATGCTTCAGACGGCGCAGCGCAGCGCGAAATCAAAAACAAAAAAGCCCGCGCCGCCCCACGAGCGTTTTCTCGAAGCGTTTCGCTGGATGCTTCTCTCGCGCACGCTTGAAGAAAAGCTCGTGAGTCTATATCGAGGCGGATTAATCACAGGCGGCGTTTATATCGGAAAAGGGCAGGAAGCAGTCAGCGCAGCCTGCGGATTGTTTTTGCAAAAGGGCGATATCTTCGCGCCACTGATTCGCGACCAAGCTGGGCGCTCAGCATTTGGAGAACCCTTGTTAGACGTCACGCGCACTTATCTCGGCTCGCGCCTCGGCCCAATGCGCGGGCGCGATGGCAACATCCATCGGGGCCGACCGCGCGACAATCAGCTCGCCATGGTCAGTCATCTCGGCGCAATGATTTCGGTCACAGTGGGCACGTTGATGGCGAAACGATTTAAGGGAGAAAAAAACTTTGTCGGTCTGACATGCATCGGCGAAGGCGGGATGCAGTCCGGCGCATTTCACGAGGGGATGAACATCGCCGCTGTGGAACAGGTGCCCCTGGTGGTCGTTGCGACCAACAACCATTACGCTTATTCCACTCCGAACGACCGCGAGTTCGCGTGTCATGATTTGGTTGACCGCGCGATTGGCTATGGCTTTGAGAGCTATAGCCTCGACGGAACGGATCTGAGCGCGTGTCTGGACGTGATCGGGGGCGCGGTGAGACGTGCGCGCGCAGGACGGCCGCCGCAGTTGGTAGTGGCGGAGATGCTCCGCCTTTCCGGACATGGAGAGCACGACGATGCGAGTTACGTGACCGACGAGATCAAGCGCCAGCCGTTTGCGCGCGATTGCTTAAAAGTGGCGGAGCAAAGAATTGTGGATCTGAATTTGATGGATGCAGAGACGCTGGCCGAGTGGCGGCGGGATGCAGTGGCGCAAGTGGACGAGGCAATCGCGACCGCGCAAAAAGAGGCACCGCCTGAAGGCGACAAAGAAGATTGGTGTGCAATCTCCACGCGCGATCTTGTCGATTCTCTCGAATGAGCATAACCTATCTGGAAGCCATTCGCGAGGCGCAGGCAAAATTGTTGCGCGACGACGAACGCGTTTTTATCTACGGGCAGGATGTCGGCGGGACGTTCGGAGGCGCCTTTAAAGCGACGAAGGGTCTGGCTAAGGAATTTCCCGGGCGCGTGTTGAATACGCCGATCAGTGAAGATGCGATGGTGGGGACTGCCATTGGGGCCGCCATACAGGGAATGCGGCCGATTGTCGAAATGCAGTTCGCGGATTTTTCCAGTATTGCGCTCAACCAAATCCTAAATAATGCCGGCACACATTATTGGCGCACGAATGTGCCGGTGCCCATTACGGTTCGGCTGCCCTCTGGCGGAACAAAAGGGAGTGGGCCGTTTCACAGTCAATCGATGGAATCAATTTATGCGCATTATCCGGGGCTCATCGTCGTTACACCAGCCACAGTAGAAGACGCCTATACCATGCTTATCGAAGCAGTGGCGATCGACGATCCAGTCATCTACTGCGAGCACAAATACCTCTATTATCACCTCAAGGCAGAGAAATTGCCGGACGACGGCTTGCCCATGGGCAAAGCGCGCATCGCGCGGGAAGGGCGCGACCTGACAATTGTGAGCTATAGCGCGATGCTACATGAAACGCTCGCAGTCGCGGAACAATTGACGGGCGAAGGTTTTGAAATTGAAGTTGTCGATCTTCGCTCAGTTAAACCAATCGACACCAACACGGTTCTCGCTTCAGTCGCGCGAACGGGCCGGCTGCTTTGTGTGGGAGAATCATTTCCTTGGGGCAGCGTAACGGCTGAGGTCATTGCACGCGTTGCTGCGGAAGGTTTTCATCTGCTGGACGCAGCGCCCCAACGCCTCAACGCGAAAGATACTCCGATCCCGTATCATCCGAATTTGTGGAGCGCGCATCGGCCGAACGCGCAAAAGATCGCTGCAAAAGCGCGAGCTCTACTGCGAGAATAATTTTCTATGTGCTTGATTAACACTGATTGCAGAAGGGATTTGGAGTGCGGCGACACGTCGCCGCTTTCAAAGCGCGGACATGTCCGCGCACTCCAAAACGCCTTCCGCTATAGTTTGTAGATCTATGCCGCAAGTTCCAATCATCATGCCGCAGCTAGGCGAATCGATCGCCGAAGCCACCGTTGTCGATGTCAAAGTAAAGCCGGGCGATGAAGTCGTGGATGATCAGGAAATTATCGACGTCGAGACCAACAAAGCCGTCATGGGCGTGACCACGCCGTGCAAAGGCAAGATCGATAAAGTCACCGTGCAATTGAAGGAGACGTACCCAGTCGGCGCAGTGCTCGGGTATGTGGAAGCTAGCGAAGCAGACGCCGCGAGATTTGCGAAGCAAGCGCCGTCTCCGACACAGCGAGAAGTCGCGGAGGAGATTCCCGCGCGAGCGGATCAGGAAGTCGCTCCGGCGCGAGAGAGAAAAACCGCTGCGCGCGATGGCGACGGTGCCCGCGCTGGCGGGCTGCCCGTTCCCGCCGTTGTCAAAGGGGCTAGTTTCATGTCTCCGCGGGTGCGCGCACGAATGGCGGAGTTGCAGTTAACAAATGCTGATCTCGCCGGAATCATGGGGACCGGCGCAGGCAACCGGGTCACCATCAAAGATCTGGAAAATTTTCTGCACAAAATCGCGAGCCAGACCGCGCATGAAGCTTCGGCTATTCGCGCCGGCGTGGCCGACGCAATGCGGCGTAGTTGGACGCGCCCGCTCTCTACGATCGGCTCTTCAGTGAATCTCGATCCGCTATTGCAAGATCGACAAACGCGTGATCCAAAACCAGGCCCTGGCCTTTACGTTGTGCGCGCTCTGGCTCTCGCACTCGCGGAAAATCCAACCGCCGCCGCGAAGTTAATCGGCAATCGCATTGTGCAATCGAGTTCCATCGACATTGGCATCGCCGTCGAAGCGCAGGATGGAATCATGGTACCGGTGATCCGGGGTGCAGATAAAACTTCGCTTGCCGATCTTTCGACGAAATACAAGGAACTTGTCGAGCTTGCGCGACAACGCCGGATTTCACCGGACATGCAAGCTGGCGGCGTCGCCACTGTCTCGAATTTCGGTACCTTCGGCATGGAATGGGGCACGCCAATTCCGCTGCCAGATCAGACATTGCTGCTTGGACTCGGAGTCGGAAAAAAAATTCCGTCGTGGGATGAAGAGAAAAAGGAATTTGTTCCAAAGACCGAGGCCCAGATCACGCTGAGCTTCGATCATCGCAGCATTGACGGCGGTGGCGCCGGCCGTTTGCTCAAGTGCGTGATCGAACTGCTGGAGGATCCCAAAAAGCTGTAACCACCCTTCGGCACTGTCGTGAAGTGGAGTTATTTCGAACGAATGCTCCAAATGCTGCAGGAAATCCCCGAATACAAGGGCCTCAATAAAGCGCAACTTCTCGCCGCTGTTTTCTACCAGCGAAGATATATTCTAGGGTTTTGGCTGACAAGATAGAGACGGAGATAATCGCTAGCTCCCACATCGGAAGAGTGTAGCGGGGTTGGAATACAGCCAGAACGCAATTTGCGAGCATCATAAATAACCCGACCACCGTTAAACCAGCAGCATAAGAAGCGACTCCGGCGGCCTCTTGTTTGCGCATGTTCGCGATCACAACAAACAGCGCAAGATTAATGAGCCAGAGAAACAAAAGCGCACGATAACTAAGATCCTTTGGATGACGGAAATAGGAGTGGGTTTTGAAAATGGCGAAAACCTGGTCCGCGTTCTTGTCTCGAAACGTAACCAGCGACGCGCACTGAGGCATCGCTCCAGCATGCGAAAAATAAAACCTTGTGGCTACGAAGAGGAAGCTGACAACGTCCGGAATCCCGATCTGCTGTGACCTTTTAAAATCTGTCGCGACCGCGCTCAGGAATATCTCGTGTGGCGGATAAAGAAATTCCAAGGCCATGCGGTTGAGTAAAACGGCATATTTTTCGCCGTGTGGATCCGTTTGCCGGGCGAAGAGCAAGGCTCTTGCCTTCTCGTTGAAATCTCGCACATCCCAATTCGAAGTTCCGGCGGGAAAGGAACTGCGAACAAGTGAGATCACTTTCTTAACATCTTCGGAGGCGGTGTGTTTCCTGACTTCATCGAGCAGTTGTTCTCGTTTTTCCGGAGGGAGCAATGCGAGAAACTTCAGTCGATAAAGGAAGCTAAGACCAAGGGTGGAATAATAAGGTATCTGAGCGGCATAGCACGAAACGCGTACAGAAGCATTCGCGAGGATGATACAGCTCAAACCAACTGCAACAGCAAGTGTTGCTTTTTGCAAGGCCTGCTTCGCCGTTAGCCATCGCGACCTTCTAAACGCCTGTCCCTGAGTGAATGGAACCACAATGAGTTGATATGCGCCGCAGAGAATGAAAACAGCCGGCATGAGCGCAGCCAGCAAAGCGTTAATGTGCCGCGTCAGAATGCACAACCAAAGAAGAATGCCAAAAAGAAGCCACTCTTTCCAAGGTGCCTTCCCGGAGCCTCGGACGATGCTCAGTCCCGTTGCTCCAAGGGCGAGGAGTAGAATCATGCTGAGCCCTTCAGAGCCCACAGTATGGGCAAAGGTGTAAAAAAGCGGATTAACTGCCCAGGCAACGGCGAGTATGAGACGAGGCCAGAACACCCGGCTCGTTAAAGTGATCAAATAATATGTCGAGCAGCAGAGGGCAAGATGTTGTGAAATCAGCAATGCGAAGACACCCGGATCACTCAAAATTGGATGAACAAAAAAACGGAGCGTCGGTAAGGTACCGCCGCCCGCATTCAAACAGCCTAGGGCATGGCCCAGATAGAGAGGAATCCGTGCGGCGAAACAATAGAGCGGGCCATATAGCAGGATCGTTCCTACTCCTGGTGGCTGTGTTACTTCGCCGTAAGCGTCCACGTCTCTCCAAAGCGGAGGGGTTACGCTTAGCATCCAGATCGACGGTGTCACTAGGATGCCAACGAGAACGAGTGGTGCACCAAGCGTCAGCAGACCAAGTCTTGCGTTAACCCAAAGTTTGAAACGACTGAATGCTTGAAGCCACATCGCGCTACAAGATCGTTCAAGCTCCCGCGTCAGACCATCTCCGCAGATCGTAACTCCGAATCTGTTGCTCCATGGGCCACTTTCTACAATTCTAAATCACAGTGCTCATTTAATACCAGCAGCCAACGTCGTCCAGTAGTAGCGTCCCAATCAACATTAGTTCCGTCTAAAGTGGATAGAGAAGAGTGGATGGTTTCACCGGCTGAGTAAGCGCCAATGGTTCAACGACCAACGATCTTGCAAGTGGTCTTCATTGCATTGCAATTTCCCGATTCACTTCTTGGGGTGATCTGAACGTTTTGCTTGTTCATCAAGTCTAGCCACTAAACAGACGGCGTGATGGAGAAAACAAAGATTCCATTGTTTCTCCAAACAAAATAGACAAGGAAACAATCGTCAGCTCCCACATCGGAAGAGTGTAGCGCGGCTGGAATACATTCAAAACGCAATTTGCGACCATCATAAACAACCCGACGAGCGTCAATGCCACGGCGTACGAAGAGACAGCAGCAATCTCTTCCTTACGCATCTTCGCCAGAACAACAAGCAGCGCGAGATTTACGCACCAGAAAAATAAGAAAGCACTGTAGCTGAAATTCTTCGGATGATGGAAGTAAGAGTGCTTCTTAAAAATTGCCATGATTCGGGCCGCGCTCTTGTCGCGAAACGTTAACAACGTTGCTTGATCAGGCATCATCTCGGGGTAAGAAAAGTAACGCGTTGTGCTATCAAAGAGTTGCCTCACGACACTCGGGATCGTCACTTCCTGGGATCTTTTGAAATCTATCGCGATCGCGCTCAGGAATATCTTCTCTGGTGGACAGAGAAATGCCTGCACCGTGCGGTTGAGTGCAAGATAGAATTTTTCTTCTCCCGGATCTCTTTGTGGTGGAAAAAGCGATGCTTGTACCTTCTTCTTGAAGACCATCGCGTCCCAATTCGGAGTTTCGTTGGGGAAGGCGTCACTCAGTAGCGAAATAATCTTTTTAACATCTGCCGAGTCAGTATTCTTGGCCACTTTGTCGAGTAACTGGTTCCGTCTTTCAGCAGGAAGCCCTGCGAGAAATTTCAATCGAAACAAAAACGTAAAACCGACCGTGGAGTGGTAAGGTATTTGAACGGCGTGGCATAACGCCCGTAATGAAATGTTGGCAAGAACGATACAGCTAATACCGACGGCGACAGCAAGTGTTGCTTTTTGTAAGACCTGCCTCGCCTGTAATCGTCGCCAGCGGCCGAGTAACTGAGATCGAGCGAATGGAATCAGGGTTAACCGGTGTGCGCTCAAGAGGAAGAATGCGAGGGGTATTAGCCCAGCCAGAGTAGCATTGATGTGCCGGGTCAGGATACCAAGCCATAAAAGAATACCGAAAAGAAGCCATTCTTTCCCAGGTATCCGGCGGGAATGTCGAATAATTCTCAGTCCTGTTGCCCCGACCGGGAGCAGGAGAATCATGCCTAGTGTTTCAGAGCCTACGCAATGGGCAAAAGTGTAAAAAAGCGGATTAGCAGCCCAAAGAACAGCTAGCGTGAGGCGAATCCAGAACAATCGAGTCGCTACAGTGATCAAATAGAATGTGGCAAAGCAAAGCGAGACATGTTGCGACAGGAGCAGTAAGAAGACGCCCGAATCAGTCAGGATCGGATGAATAAAGAAGGAAGCGGTTGGAAGCGGAGGGCCCGCCGCTACACAGTCTAGTGCGTATCCTAAGTAAAGCGGAACTCGCGCGACGAAACAGTAGAGCGGGCCCCATTGCAGGATCGTTCCAGACCCGGGTGGCAGTGTGACCTGGAAATAGGCGTCGACGTTTCTCCAGAGCGGAGGGATCATGCTTAGCATCCAGATCGACGGTGTCAGTAGGACGGCCAAGAGAACGGTTGATGCACTAAACCTAAGCAGACGAGGTCTTGCGCTAATCCACCTTCTGAAACGACCGACCGGCCGAAGGCAGATCGAGCTATTAGATCGCTCAAGCTCTCGCATCAGACCGTCTCCGCAGACATGGCAGCTGTGTGCTTTTGCAGCAATGCCCCACGTGTGCCGGCCAATAGTAGCAAAAGACTCAACAAAATCCCGAGCATGCAAATAATCGCCGCACTGCCTCCCCAGACCAGCCAGTACGGTCGATACGTGAGTGTGAGCAACCCATGCGTACCGGCCGGGACTTCGACAACTGGAAATAAGCCGTGATAAGAAGTGATCGCGACTTTTTGATTGCCCAGGCGCGCTTCGTATCCGCGGAAGTATGGCCGCGAAAAAATAAGCAACGCAGGTCGATCGCCGCTTGGGACATCTACATTTGCTTCAACCCAATTTCGTGAGTCATTAACTCGTGAAACGGTCGCTGAGGCAAATTGCTCGTTAGGTCGCGGATCAATGGAAGTGACCGAGCGCGCTCGCGCAAATGCCTCGCCGCGCCGGTAGAAGACACGTCCCTCGTCTGTTGAGATGATCAGTTGCCATTCAGCAGCCGGCTGGGGCGCGATGTCTAATTCTCGCGCAACCACAATCCCGTCCACGCCTAACAACGCCAGTTCACCCTCCTTGCCGGCCTGGTAATTGAGCAGGTAGTTTCCCATGTCGGGATTAATTTCGCCGTGAATCGTGGCTGCGAATTCACGCGCCACGCCAGCGGGCCGGATTGGGCTGTAGCCGTTGATGAAATGCAATCCAGCCCACATCGATGTGCTGCCAGGACGCAGAACCTGGCCGACCGGTTGGGGTTTGTTCCAGGTGCAGTATGTCAGCTCCGCCCACGGATAAATGCTGAGATAAAGCCGGCGCGGATCGAGCGGAGAGGGTTTAAGCAGTTCTTGAGAAAAATTGTATTTGGGAACGCCGGAGTTTGGCGGGATGCAGAGATACGTAGCGAACAACGCGAGAAATGTGACCGCCGCAGGCGTCCATGCGCAAAACGTGAAATCGCGCAACCAGAATTCCGAAAAATACCAGAGCGCGGCCAGGCCGAGAAAAATCGAGGTCAATGGGAAAGCGTAAGCGCCGCCCGTTCGCAGGACCGACATTGTAATGGCGATCAAAACGACCGACGCG
>QHNF01000436.1 GCA_003218345.1 Verrucomicrobiota bacterium
ATCAGCCTGGATTTGCGACGCAGTTGCGCCTTCCGGAATTGCCTGAACCAAGACCATTGATCTCATCCACGCTGGGGTCAGAATCGCCTGCACGGCTACGAAGGCTGCTCGTTCTTCTCGCTCCTTGCGCGCATGCCGCATTTCAACTAATCCGAAGACGACAGCGGTCAGCACAGTCAGTGCAGTAGCAACATTCGCGACAGTCGAAAGGTCCACTGCCTTAATTTGCTGAAACGCCCGGTTTAATGTCACGCAAATTTGCTCCAGTTGTGGAACTCGTCACCATAGCGCTCCCCCGGGCGGCCGGCGGACTGCGCTATGAATTTCGTTCGTCTCCAAAAAGAGTTCCCACCGTGCGCTGCTCGCTCGGCGGTTCGAGTCTGTTAACGAATTTCCGAAAGCGCTCGGAGAAAACTTCAGGACGAAGTTTCCAATAATGAGCGATTCCGGGCGCCGCAACGTAATGTCGAAGAAGTCCGCGCCAGCCATCCCACAGTTCCTTGTCCATCATTCCATAGACATAATGAAAATGAATTGTCTCGAAGGCCTTCAAGAATTGGTAAGTAGCATGAAAAAAGCGCGCCCGATCTTCAACCGAGAGTGCGCTGAGGTCTTCGAGCCCTACGCGCCAAATCCGCTCCAGCTCGGCGTTCTCCATAAAAGGTTTGGTCACATCACGCATAGCTGTAGCCGCAGCGTCTTGCGTAGCGAGCTTGGCCACCCGTGTACTCCGATGCACTTGTAACGCGAGATATAGCACCGACAAAACGACAGCGATCGAGCCGATCAATTGCGAGATTGCGCTAATCGCATCCCAGTTCACGCCTGTGTTATACCACAGGCGGATGGATGGTTGCTACTTCGGTTCGTCAGCGACTTTGAGAACAATCTTGCCCCGCGTGTGACCAGTCGCCACTTGTTCATGGGCCTTCCTCGCTTCAGACAGCGGGAATGTTTGGGACACGATTACTCTGATTTTCTTTTCGTCGATCAGATTGCCGATCTCGGCAAGCTCGTTCGAGTTGGGTTCCGCGCTGAGCGATGCCCCACGAAGGCCGCGTTTTGCGAGTTCAGCCTGGTCCGGGCGCGCCACCAGCGACACAATGAAACCGCCTTTCTTCATCACGCCGTACGAACGCGCGAGCGTGTCTTTCCCGACCGAATCGAGAACGACATCGACATCCTTCGCAATGTCTTCGAACTTTGTTTTTGTATAATCGATCGCGACGTCCGCGCCGAGTTGTTTGAGCAAATCCTGGTTCGCCGTCGACGCCGTTGCGATCACTTTTGCGCCACGCCCTTTTGCGATTTGAATCGCGAACGTCCCGACGCCGCCCGATCCACCGTGAATCAGAACGGTCTCGCCCGCGCTCAGTTTTGCGGTGTCGATCAATGCCTGCCAGGCAGTCAATGCGACCACCGGCACCGCTGCCGCCTCGACGTAATCGAGTGACTTCGGCTTTGGCGACGCTTCATTTTCTGTCGCCAGTGCGTACTCGGCGTAACCGCCCTCATTATCGAGGCTAATGTACGCGTACACTGCATCGCCTGCTTTAAACTTCGTAATCTTACTCCCAGTCTTCTCAACAACTCCGGCAATGTCCGCGCCCAGAATTCTTGGGAATGCCGTCTTTTCATCTTTCGCGAACATTCCCGATCGGATCATTCCGTCGACTGGATTCACGCCGGCCGCGATGACGCGACGAGCGAGAATCTGATCTTCCTTCGGCTTAGGCCGTGGCACATCTTCGTACTTTAAAACCTCCGGGCCACCGTACTCATGTAATACGATCGCTTTCATTGTTGGTTTAGCAGGTTGCGCAAGCGAAACGCTTGGCAGAATTGCTGCTATCCCAGCTAAGAACTTCATTCGTCTTAAGGGTCGCATACGAGGTAAGCGTAAACTATGGACCTGAGCCCCAAGCGAGCAAAGAAATCCGGTCGCAAGTCACGCCGCATGTAGCGGGCGTTACTACTGACTTTTTGTGAAGACGTGACTAATAAGGGACCACTTCCCCCACCTCTCTGCCCAAACACTTGCAACGTTATACGTGCCAGACGTGTCCTGCCCGGCGGCAGTGCTCTGGACTGTGGTTTTATATGTTATGACTGCGACACCGGCTTTCGGAAGGACTACTTTCATGTCCGCAAATGAGTAGTTTCGGAGATCCGTGTTCTCCATCCCGCTAATCTCTGTACCCGCCTTCGTGATGCCGCCGGCGTTAATACCGACATAGTTCTTGGCCAGAAATTTTCTGAACGTGTCGGTCTTTTTATTCTTGTATGCTTCGGTAACCGCTTTTTCCAAATTGATGATTGCTTGCTCGTTCGCGGGTATGTTCCCCGGCGTAGGCGAACTTGTTTGTCCGAAGCACATGGCAACACCTGCCACTAGTGTGATCCAGAGGAAAAGGAACTGGGTTTTCATAGGTAATTTCGGGTCAGTTGTTTTTGTTATCAGCTTAAGACAGGTGCGATGTCACTTAGCCTTTATTTCAGCGTGGAAAACGTTAACCCAGTTCTCCCCCTTCTTAGCCCAAACGCTTTCGCAATTGTATGTACCAGAAACGTCCTGCTGACCGGAAGTCGCTTGTTGTGTCGCTTTGTATGTAATGATTGCGATGTTCGCATTCGGGAACTCAACGTTGAAATCCGCGAGTGAGTAGCGGTCCAGGTCAGTCTTCGCCATATCCGCAACTTCCATGTCTATAGTTTTGATTCCATCGGCATAAAGGCCATAATAGGTCTTGTAGAGAAGTTTCCTTATTCCAAATCAGCGATCATCGTTGCATTCGCAGGTAACTCGCTGGGCGTAGACGGGCTCGGGCTTGCCTGAGCCAGGCACATTGAGCTAGCTGCGATGAACGCCACACACAAAAGAATAAGCTGTTTTTCCATCACTGATGTTTTAGGTCAATCGGCGGGCGTGGTCGAATCTTTTCTGATTTCTGACCTCAGCTTCCAACTCTGATCCGCCGAAGCACGGACTCGCTATGGCGACCTTATGATGTTCACTCATTTCGCTCATCTGAGGGAAGCGAAGGCAGGTCCTGCGGCCCGGGCGTTTGCAATAGAACAGGCAAGAATTCCGTGGGCATAAAGCTCGCCCACACATCGTAATCTGGGCCGAACTGGCGAAGAAACAAAAGCCCGAACCCGCGCAGACAGACAAACAGCGGTAGGAGAATCACTGTTCCGATGTATGGAAGCGCAGCCAGGCAGCAGGTCGCGCATGTCACGATCGCGCCGATTATCAGCGCAGCCAGAACCAAAACAATCCCAAATAAGCAGAACAAAATGAAAACGCCGAGACTGTGTAATATCAGACGGGTTACGTCGCGAAATGCCTCTACTGCTCGGCAACGCCTGCGGTACATCACTGGCACCATAAAGTAAGTCACAACGCTGACAAAAATGATGATTAAAACCCAAAAGACAAACAGGAAAACAATTGACCCAATAGAAGTGATCGGAGGCATTTCGCCCGTGCGCTGTTTCAACCAGCCCAGTGAAATGAAGGCCACAAGCATTAGTGCTAGCAGCAACACCGCACCAAACATGATTGCCAGTAGAAACAAAAAGTAACTATTCCCTTCCTTCCGGTACTCGCGCCATGGCTCGACGATTGCCGCCCGGTTCCGGACGATGCAATCGGTGAAAATAAAATTGCCGCGCGCCTTGAACCAGGCGATCACGGCTATGAAAACGAAAACAAGCAGCACAAGGAAAACGATGGCTACCTGCAACCACGGCTTCCACTGCTCGAGGTAAGGTGAAATCACATTCTCATTCGCCCGGTGCGATTGAAAATTGCCGAACGGCGACGGGAAATTGAGACCAACACCTGCAAAATGCCCCGACAAAAATGCTGCGAAGCCAATCACCAGCCATTTGGTTAAATCGAACGGCTGAAAAAGAATCTTCTTCGTCAACTCGAACGCTTCACCAAATGGTTTAAAGATTTCGATTTTCTGCCGGTCGCCATTCATGACAGGCATCTTGAATGGTTTCTACCAGTGCGAGCAATCCGGAAAATGTTCGGGGCTAGGCGCATTGTCACGATTCGGGGAGCGCACGCATCTTGCGTGCAGTATTCGGCATCTTGAACACGGATCCGGCGACAGGATGCCGACGCGATCACGCTGGAAGCGTACGCTCCCCCTTTCCCTCGACGGCTGCCCAAGCCATCGTTCCTTGGTTGCTTCGTCAGTAAGCGCCCCGCATCTTTGGTGCCGATGTTAACTACGAAACGAGAAATTGGCCGAATCCAGCGGCGCTACCCGATTGGAGCAGAGCTGATTGGCGAAAACGAAACGTATTTTCGCGTCTGGGCGCCGAAAGCGCGGCATATCGATCTTGTTCTCGAAGAGAGCAGAGTGAAAGACTCGAGACCAACCTTTCATCCATTGGAAGCTAACGAAGCCGGTTATTTTTCTGGTGCAGTCAACGCCGGGGCGGGCGCCCGCTATTGGTTTCGCGTAAACAACGCCCAGAATTTTTATCCCGATCCGGCATCACGCTTTCAACCGGATGGGCCCCACGGGTCTTCCTGCATTGTCGATCCAACAGAGTTCCAGTGGACCGATTCGGAGTGGCCAGGCATTACGTTGAAAGGCCAGATCATTTACGAAATGCACATCG
>QHNF01000437.1 GCA_003218345.1 Verrucomicrobiota bacterium
TACCCCTTCCTGATCCTGATTCGCGGATATTTCGCTCGGATGCAAAAACAGATGCGAACTCGCATAGAGCTCAAGGAGTTTCGGTTGCGACAGAAATCCGACAAAATGCACGTCTCTAAGAATTCCCAGTCCGTCGGCGAGCATCTCTAGCTCCGGTTGAAGAGGTCCTTTACCAGCAATGAAAAATTCCGCTTTAGGATTGTCTTTCTTAAAAATCGCGAAAGCTCGCAAGCTCGTCGCAACGCCTTTTTTCGGAATCAACCGGCACGCTTGGACGACTCTCCATTTGCCATCTGGCGGCAGTTGTCTGTCGACGAATGGGAAGTCATTCAGCGGGATGCCGGTGCGATTGATGCGCAGCTTTTCCGATGGACAGCCCAAATGGATCAGCCGTTCAGCCAGCGATTGGGAACGCGCCAATACCAGCGGAACTGCGTCAAAGAGACGGCGCAACTTTGTGGGATAATCCTTAATATCATGTTTATGCGCCACGTCGGCGCCATGGAAAGATACTACGCACGGTTTGTCCCACTGCTCGATAAAGGGAAGCAGATGCACGCCGGTGTGGCCAAAATAGATGTGCATGAGATCGGCACCCTGCCGCTCCAATAGTGAGTCGAGTGTTTGATACTCGCCCCGATAAACAATGTGCGGGCGCCGTTCGATAAATTTCAGCCAGCCATGTACCAGCAGGTTTGTGCGCCGCTTGGGAATAACTTCAATATTCGCAAATGGAAACCGCTCGGCATTTTGGACCTCTTTGGTGACAATGAAGGTATCGACGCCGCGCAGCGCTTTTACCTGCCGGTAAATGTGCAACATCTCCGGCTTGAGAAAGCTGGAGCAATAGCTCGCTACAACCCGTCTACCCATAAACAGCGCCCAGTTTCGCTAGGGATTCCGGACTTGTCCACCTTTAATTGGCCGGGACATCTGTGTCGTTCGTCATTCTTGCTGCCAACGTCTCTTTCAATGCAGGGATACCCTGCTCGTTCACGGCCGAGGTGGGCAGGACATCAATCCTGGGAAATCTCTTTCGCAACACTTTTAGATTCTCCTCCGCATTCGGCAAATCCATCTTGTTGGCGACTACTAGCCATGGGCGCGCGGAAAGCGTCGGATCATAAAGATCAATTTCTCGGCGAAGATTCTGTAAATCTTCCACGGGATTGCGTCCTTCGCTCCCGGCAGCATCCACCACGAACACCAAAATGCGGCAGCGCATGATGTGGCGCAAAAATTCGTGACCGAGTCCAAGTCCACGGTGCGCTCCTTCAATCAAACCAGGAATATCGGCGACAGTGGCCCGGTTATAGCCGGAAAATTCGATTACGCCGATAATGGGATGGAGCGTCGTGAACGGATATGCTGCAACTTTCGGCCGCGCAGCCGAAAGTTTCCGCAGCAGCGTCGACTTGCCGGCGTTCGGGTAACCGACCAATCCCGCATCCGCAATCGTTCGCAGCTCGAGCAGAAAATATCCATGCTCGCCTTCTTCGCCTTCCGTGTATTGGCGCGGTGCGCGGTTACGCGAGCTTTTGAAGTGCACATTGCCTTTGCCCCCTGCCCCGCCGCGACAAAGCACAAATTCCTGCGTCCCGGGTGAGATCGACAACAGGCTCGCGCGACTTCACGCTAGTCCTTCCGAGCGAAGTCGAGGAATCCCGTGGCGAGATCTTTAAGGCTGCATCACGGGATGCTTCGGTTTCGCTCGCGATGACCTGATTCGATTGCCCCGTCGTGAGGTCTTTAGTGTCCTCCGCTTTCCATACAATCGCCCCAACCGGCACCTTCACAATCTTTGGCAGCGCGGAACGCCCGTGCATTTTCTTCCCCATCCCATGTCCGCCGTTCTTCGCTTTAATCATCGGCTCGTAAAAAAGATTCGAGAGATTATCGATATGCCGATCCGCCCGCAAAATCACATCGCCGCCGCGTCCGCCATCGCCGCCATCCGGCCCGCCTTTCGGCACAAATTTCTCCCGCCGAAAACTCACGCACCCACGGCCACCGCTCCCCGCTTGCGCAAAAACTTTGATTCGATCAACGAACATTGCGCCTTCACGTTGCCATCAGCAGCAACGCATGTCATCCCGAGCGAAGCGAGGAACTGCCATTCAAAGCTCAGATCACATGTACAAGGAATCTCAGCCGAGGTTTGTGAGATCTTTCACTTCGTTCAGAATGATCCGCGCGAAAACTCATGAACACCTCGTTCGTCTTAACTGCCCCGCACGCTTCAACTCAACGCTTCAACGTTTCGTAAAGCGCTTTGGTCTTTTTCGCGATGGCCAACCAGCTGAATTTTTCTTCGACGCGTTTTCGCCCGGCCTTCCCAAATTCTTCGCGCAGCTTCGGATCGGCCATCAACTGATTAATGCGCCCAGCAAGCTCACGCGCAAATTTTTCGGGATTCGTCGCCTCGAACGGGCTCTCTTTCATTTGCTCGAGCGGGACTAGAAATCCGGTTTGGCCGTCAACAACCACTTCTTTGATTCCGCCAACGGCGCTGGCCACGACCGCGGTTTCGCACGCCATGGCTTCGAGATTGATGATGCCGAAAGGTTCGTAAATCGACGGACAAACGAACACGGCTGCGTGCGAGTAAAGTTCGCGAGCACTTTTCTGATCCACCATCTGATCGATCCAGATGATGCCGGCGCGCTGCGTTTGTGCGTTTGTCACTGCGGTTTTCATTTCCTGTGCAATCTCCGGCGTGTCCGGAGCAGCGGCACAAAGCACGATTTGAAAATCTCGATCCATGAATTGGATCGCGCGCACCAGATGCCTGAATCCTTTTTGGCGCGTGATCCGCCCGATAAACAGCAAGTACGGCTCGCCTGGATCGATCCCATACCGCTTGAGTGCCCCAGTTGAATCGATCTTTCGGTACTCGCCAACATCGACGCCGTTGTGAATCACGTGAAGCCGGGCAGGATTGACATTGAACAGACGCTCGATGTCGCGCCTGGTTTCGCTCGATACAGCAATGACCGCATCGGCCATTTCTAGTGCTGTTTTCTCGAGCCAGAGCGAGAAATCGTAGCCGCGATCGAGCTGTTCACGTTTCCACGGCCGAAGCGGTTCGAGCGAATGGACCGTAACGACTAGGGGAATTCCATAATTCTTTTTCGCCAGAACCCCGCCGAAATGGCTGTACCACGTGTGGCAATGCACGAGATCGGCATCGATATTCGTAGTGTTGAAGTCCGTGCACCTCCGCACTGCGCCGAAAGCAGAGCGCAATGGTTTTGGACAAGT
>QHNF01000037.1 GCA_003218345.1 Verrucomicrobiota bacterium
AATGTAATGCATGGAATACGAGCTGGTGTCTTTGCTTTGCATGAAATTGAAAACCCCGTGCTTTGCCGGGTTTTTGCCTGTCATGAACGAAGTCCATGCCGGCGGAGTGAGTGGCGGCCGGACCGATTCTAGCGTGGCGGAGGCCCCTTCCTTCACGAGTCTGGCAAATGTCGGCATTCTACCCTCGGCCATCCAAGGTCGGATGAGCGTCCAGGTAGCGGCGTCTAGTCCAATGATGACAGCTTTGGGCTGTTTTCGCGAAAGATGGCAGTGGTTTGAGCTCAACGGATATGTAGTGCTGCTGGTGGAACAGCACGCCGATCTAGTATCTATCAAAATCCCAAATCATCAGCAAGTGTTTTTTCCCTCTTGTCAACTCAAAGCGCCAGCCACTTCGACAACCCTTCGGACATCGACAGACGCGCCATCGGGAATCCAGCCGCAGAGACATGCCGAGCGCATCGGTCGGAAGAGCGACACAATTTAGGTTCGCTCAGCCATCTTCCGGGCTACGCAGCATGGGAAATTCACCCGGTGATGAAACTGGAAGTCCAGTGATTCGCGTTCATGATGAAGCTGGAAACGTGATCGAAACGCATAAGCACGCGGGCGAGTTCAAAGAGTGGTGAGCGTTTACGCGCGTGAAACAAAAAGCTGCCATGCGGTGAGGCGCGGCGGCTAATTGCGAATTGCGGCGTGACATGGAAGGCGGGGTCGAGATCGCGTACTTCGGGTTGTTACCCGAATTTATCGGCCACGGTTTGGGCGGCGCGTTGCTAACGAGCGCAATCGAAGAAGCGTGGTCCCGCCGTGGTGGGATCGCACCCGCGCGCGTGTGGGTGCACGCGTGCAATCGCGACCATCCGCAGGCGCTCGCGAACTATCAGGCGCGCGGGATGGTCGTTTACAAGGTCGAACAAACTGAACCTTGAGGACAGAGCGCCGTGATCTGATTTCAAGACGACGCGGCTAACCTCATTTGCACACCGGCAACTGCCATACCTCCTTCGCAACTGCGGGCCGCGCACCGCTTCACCGAGCCGGAACGCACGTCGCCCGCTGCAAAAATTCCCGGCAAGCTCGTCTCGAGCGGACCAGGCTGATGTTTGCTGGCGCGCCAGGCTGGCGCGTCCACAACGGTCGAGCCGGTTTTGATGAATCCTTTGTCGTCGCTCTCGATTTCCGGCGGTAACCACTCTGTGCACGGTCGAGCACCGATCATCGAAAAGACAGCCGGGGTTTGAACCAGCCGGCGTTCGCCGGTTTCCGTATTTTCCAGCTCAATTTGTTCGAGCTTTTTCCCGCCAGACATTTTGCGGATCTCCGAGTTTTTGGCGCCGGATCAGGAGGCGTTGGGCAGGCTGATTCGCGGCCCGATGGCGCGGTGGCTCGAGGATGCCGGCGCCACATTCGATGCGACGGTGTTCGCTGCGGCGCGCGCCGATGCCTAAGGGACAGCCTTCTGCATCGCAACCGACGCGACGGATGTGTTGGTGCAACCTGAAGGGCGCGCGGACAAGAAGCGTCAGCCGTGCCGGCGCGGATATTTCTTCGTCCTCATCGCCGATCGCGACCACACATCCTGTTCATAGCGCGTCGACTCGTCAGGCGCAGCCACAGGCGGGCGGCGAGTGATGGCCTGTCCGTATACCAATGACTTACACCTGCCTGTTTAAGATCATCAAAATATCCATTGTACTGGCACATAAAAATCGTCCGAAATCCGTCCAGAACGCGCCGACCGGACAACCATGGAGTGGTGACCTTTCGCAAGATCCGAAACGAGAACCCGGCAATGTTGTGATTACCAACCCGAAATGTCGAAGAGACGTCGCGCCCTAGGGTTTTATTTACGGCTATTCCAAGCGCTCCCGCACCGACGATGAAGGTATGAGCGAAATCCCCCGTTTTGAAACGTTCCACTGCCGTATCGATTACATTTTTCAAGAACGGATGACCCGGAACGCTGCATATGAATGCGTTGAAGAGGAAACGAGGAATGGTTCCACGGGGAACTATGAAATCGTCATTTTCTCGAATCAGCTCGCGGAGAGGCCTAGTGCAGAGCGTATCGGCATCCGCGTAAACACCTCCATGTACATAGAGCGCACAATAGCGCCAGAAATCTGCTCGAAAGGTGCCTTTGCTTAGCGATTCATAACAAGCAAGCGTTTGTTCTCCAAAGTGCTCTTTTATTAGAGTCCTACGGTCGTCGTCATCATAAAATCTGTACTCGTACTCCGGATTCAGCTCGAACCAGGACCTGGTCGCTCCAAATAGACCGGCCGGTACTCTTCTGGTTTCAAACGTCTGAAATATAATCCGCGGAATCTTCTGGACCGCGCCCGAAGGCAAGCGAGGGACCACGTGTCGTTCTACCTCCTTAATTTCGCTCACCATGCGATATTCCATTTCGATAATTCTGGGCAGTGTAGCACGTAAAGTTGGATACCCGCCGAATTTCGTTTCACGGTTACTATCATCGATCCCAGATGTTCGCTGTGAGTCCGTAGGCTTTGGCGAAGGCATGAATTTTTTTCTCTCGCTCTCACCGCTTTTCCTTTTCACCGGGCCAAACCCTTTGCAGTTCGCTCTCAAAAATCATGCACGACTTTTTGTTATTGAGCACTTCGTGAATTTGTTCGGCAGGTGCCTCCACGGCCGGATCTTCAAAAATATTTCTAATAACGTCAAGCTTTTTATGTGTAAAGGCGTAAGCTATATAGGGAGTACGAACGTTTCCTGCGATCCATTTTGATGGCTTGTCCCGGCAACTAAACTTTGCTTTTCGCTCCAAACAGCCCGAAGCGCCGGTCGAATGCGCGCTCTTAGATCGGCCGAGCTTTGAAAGAGGACCCGGTGCCGAGTGTGCAAATGGGCGTGCACAGCGGCCGGTCAATGACGTAGTGGATGTGAACGGTCGGGCCAATGTCGCGGGCGCGCCGGGATCAACATGGCGCAACGCGTGATGCATTGCGACGATGCCGGTCAACATTCTTCTCTGGAACACGCCGGCTTCGGTCTTTCATTTCTCCTTCAGGGGAAGTTTGAAGAGGCCGCGGCGGAGGCGCAGCAAGGCTCTGGGCTACATTGAATGAAGCCCTGTAGCATCGCGGCGTGTACTGCTCCATCCACAGAAATCGGTTGAAGCGCTCAGCCGGGGTTCACCCGTCGGAAAATGGGACAGCGGGTCACTACCCGCGGACACCACCTGGACAGAGTTAGCCTGTTCCCGGATAGGCTAACATGAAAAACCGTGAACCTGATCCGAAGAAGACGGCAAAAGGTCGCATCGGCATTAACGCTTGCGACTCGCCTTTTCGATGATGTTGATTTATAGCTCGAGTGCTGCGACGCGGCAGTTCACATGAAGCGGCTTTGCGCGCGTGTGTTGACTCTTGCCTGAAAGAACGTGAGAAGCGTCAATCATGGGCGAATCGCCCAGTTCCGAAGAATCAACGCTATTTCACGGTACGACGTGAAGGTTTGTAGGTGCGTAAGGGGTTGGGATAGGAGTCGCGGTGGGGGTAGGTGTTGGCGTTGGCGACGATTGCGTCAGCAACCCGTGCGCGTAGTGAATAACGCTCGGCAATCCCACGATGTCAGCGTTGTAAATTTTCAGGTAATTCCAGCCATACTTTAAATTTCCCTACATCATGCGGATGTTTCTGAGACATTGATTTGCTGTACTGCGTTTTCCGATTGGGTTGGCCTGCCCTCGTGTGCTGCCCATAGGTCCGAATCCGAAGAGAGTCGCGAAAATCAGCAAAGGCGCAGCACTTTTTCATTATCCTTGCATCCGTGTGCCATGATGCTGCATTTCGCACGTGCACCGATTATTGTTTTGACTCTAGAGTTTAAAAAGTGTTTCATTAAATATCAGGAAAGTACCGTCCGCTTCATTGTGATGGCAGCCCAGGAGTCGGTCATCTTTATTCACGTACCAAAAGCTGCAGGCACAACACTTAATCCTTATCGAATGGGAATATCCACTCCTCGAGATCTACTCCGTTGATCCTTACTTCTTTGGATGGTCGAGCGCACATCTCTGGCGGCTACCCAAGAGGCGGCTAGAGCTGTTTAGTGTATTTAAGGGTCACATGCCGTTTGGACTGCACGAAATCCTTCCCCAGCCAGCCACTTATATCACCGTGCTCCGCCGAGCTGTGGAACGGGTTCTCTCCGCCTATTACTTCATGAATAACTATGTGTTGCATCCGGCTTATTGGAAATTCAGGCGAGAAGGCTGGACACTGGAGGATTTCGTGCGGCGTTCGCCAAGAGAAAACGTGCAAACGAAAATGATCGCGGGAGCCGACTACGATGCACCCTGTACAGAAAAGATCCTAGCGAAAGCGAAGGAAAATCTCCAATACTTCAGTGTGATAGGTCTTACGGAGCGGTTTGAGGAAAGCCTGGCACTAATGAAACTGCGTTTTGGCTGGAAGCTCGAGTCTTACTCCAGCTTTAATGTTACTCGCACGCGCCCCAAGAAGAGAGACCTGTCGCAATCTGCTCTCGACCTAATTGCCGAGCGAAATCGTTTCGACATTGAGCTTTATGATTGCGCCGCCAAACTTTTTCAGGACGCCGTCACCAAAAACGCCGGTGAAGTCAGTCGTATCGTTCGTGAGCTCCAAGCGGCGCGAACCCAGGACCGCTTCAGCTCGGCGCGTTTTTTAATCTGTTCGGCCGGCAGAAAAGCGATTAGCAGAGCCTATTCGGCGTTGTAGCCTGCTGGCAGGTTCACTGGCTGGCTCTCTCTGCCGATGAGCAGGACCTTGGTGCGATAGGACTCAAAGACAACCTTGGCATGTTCATTCAAATATACATTCGCTTCTGGACTGAACGTCGCTCCATACGACCCAATTAGCCACGTGCGCCGGCCCCGGCTAGTTACTTCACGCAACTCCTTCAAACTACGAATTGCGGGTAAACCACGAAACTTGTCCATAAAACGGGGTTCGGCGAATTTCTCATTGTAGGTTATTTTCTTGGCTAAAACGGTATCGGTATAGTAATCACCGGACATGCCGGCGTAGTATTCAAAGACATGAGGGATAACCGGGATGATGATATCACCTGGCTGGAAGTGGCTTCTCACGTATTGCGCGGCGCCGCGGTAGTCATAACGATACGTGCCGAGGCGTGTCATGAGCCCGGGGGAGGCGTCGGGGCTGGAGAGTGAATAAACCCGCATCAGCCACTCGTTGCTTTGAATAAACAGCAGAAAGAGCATGGCTACTCCGGCCGTATGAGCAAAACTGATGGCACCGGTGGAGTTAGCTTCGCGGCGGGCAAGTAGGAGCAGGCGGTCGTACAGGGCGACAGTCGCAGCTACTCCGGAAAGAATAAGGAGCGGTTGATAATAGATGCCGTAGCGCGGCGATAGAACTGCAATCAAGTTCGTGTGGCAGAAAACCAGGGAACCAATCAGCGTAACGACATAGCGGAAGGCTGGCTGACGCCAGTAGAATGGGATTGCGACCAGAGTCATGAGAGTGAAAAAGACATGGTTCTCCGACAAGAGCAGCTGGTTGACGTAAAACATCGGCTGCCATCCATACTGTAGAAAAAACAGTGAAGGTCCAGCGACTGCGGCAAGCCCGAAGCCTATTTGCAGATACGTGGACGAAGGAAGCGAGCGCCAGCACAGCTGCGCGATCACCAGCACAGCTATAAAGAAGACGCAACGGTAAAGATGCCAGTCCTTTAGCCACCACCATTCGCCCCAGCGCACAACGAGCAACGCAAGGAATAGACTTGGGAGAATGAAGACACTTCCCTCCCATGACAGATAACCTGCGCAAAACGTGACCGTGGCTGCGGTCAGATATTTGTGATTGAACGGGCGACCTCTGATCGCCTCGTAAAACAGCCAGAAGGTAAGCATCGCCATGAACTGGCATTGCTGCGGGTGAAAGCAATTCTGCGCCCACAAAATATTTCGTGGAAGACAGGCGTATACGAGCGCGGCGATCAAGCCGGTTTTCCAATTGAAAAGCCGGCGACCCATCAGCGCGATGATCCCGATGCAGAGTGTGCCCATGATGAGAGAGGGCAATCGCATCGACCACTCGGAAATGCCAAAGACCAAGCCCGTAAGGGCCAGTGGGTAAGGAACTAATTCATAGGTAGTGGCTGGCTTGATCTTTCCCGCAATCCTGTTAAATGGGAAACCAAGTTCCCAAATACCTTTCGATTTCTGAACCAGACCGTACTCGTCATGGTCGAACGACATGGCGCCGAAATTATGGTAACGGAACGCGAAGCCCAATCCTATGATCGCGGCCAGAAGAAGATAAGGCACGACATCGCCAGCCACGGCAGTTTTGATTTGCCGAATTCGTGCGCCCAGATCTGCTGTTGTCCGCCGGCGCGGGATGAAGTGGAGCAAACGACCTGCAAGAAGCGCGACAACTGCCAGCGCGATAATTTTCGGCTGGAATGGCCACCCTATCGGAAACCGAACGTCGTATTTTGGGAGGATTAGGAAAAGCAGGCCGACGGTGATCGGGGCATGGAATAGCGCGTCGCGAGCGAGAGCGTATCGAAGCGGCTCGTTTCTCGCAACGGCCACAAACCGTGAAGCCAGCAACCACAGGGCTATGGTTCCCACCGTAGCTAACAAAATGACAGCGACAGGCTTGACCACGGCATCAAAGTCAGAAAGGTTTGGCGGTTTCCCTAGCCGTTGCGTAAGGTAACCCCACGGTGCGGATCCGTTCCTACCGGCTTCCACAGCGCGCTGCTTTTGCACGCCTTGCTGATCGCCCACTTGCCAGTCTGCATTCGTCTCAAATCCGATAGTGCTACCATCTCTTCGAACGATGAAGCCGCTCGCGAGAAAGCTTGGCGGCCCCTGATAATCGCGGACCGCGGCCACAATTGTGTTAGAGCCTTTTTTGATCCAGTAGCTGATGTCATACGCATCAAGAGTCGGCTTCTCCAACGAAGCGGCCATCGATTCGGAGACACTTTCCGAACGCCCGGGGGTGGGTGTTGCGGTACGACTCACGGAGGGGCTAGGAAAAGGCGGAGGTTTCGCGTTCTGGACCGGCCTAACCACTGCCGGTGGTGGAGTTGCCACTGTGACCTTCTCCTTCTCCAACGGCTCAGTCATCAGCCTTGGCAAACGAGGCACCTTCGGTTCCTTGGGGTGGGAGGTCGCCACGCCGGTGATGAGCTTACCATTCACGAGAAGATCGAGGCTTCCTGAACTGGCCACCTGAATCCATGTCTCCGGATGAGTTCTTTCGGCGTTCACGGAAGTAGAAAAGATCGCCTCTCGCGACGCATTTTCTGCCGTAATCCATCTGCCAGAGAGCGGTAGTCGAAGCAAAAGTGGATTCGTGTCCACCCAGGTGATGTCGATTGGGTGTTCAAGGATGGTGGCTCGACGCGCTCTCGGCCAAACCTCTTCCTGCACCAGGGGAGACATCCATTCCTCTGTACCTTGTACGATGCCGGTCCTTGGAGTAACCCTCCAGCGTTCGTCCGAAATAAGGGTCTCCGTTTTACCGCCTGGTTCTTTAAAGCCGCCACAAACCAGAAGCTGCGCCGAACCTGGATAGGTATCCCGAGTAACCGAGATAGCAATGACGTTTGTGCCAGGCTTTAGAAATCTTTTGACGTCATAGATTTGAGCTACCCGCGTCTTTAGATTGTCTTCAGTGCCGACGATGTCTTCATTGATAATGACTTTGAAGGAGTCCGTTGCTGCGACTTCCAGCCAGGCCTGCTCGGGCGCAGCATTTAGAAAAATTTGCCTTCGAAAGTAAGCCACCGGAGCAAACTCGGCAGGCTCTATCCACTGCGCAGCGCCAAAGTCCAATTGATACTGCCGATGCGCGGGACTGGCGAACGTGCGAAGCACGAAGTAACCAAGCAACGCTCCACAAAACAGCACCAACACCAATGACCACCGCCGCGTGCGCGGCGGTAAATCTCGAAGTGGCTGCAAGAAAGCGCCCATCATGATAGTTCCTAGTTGCCGGTCAACCGACTCATTCCCCAGAAATTCGTATCCATGTCCTCTTTAAGAGAAAGTTTGTAAGACGTGCGGGCATCAAAGTCCTGACCAAGCTTCGCGTAACAATCTCCTGCCATGGAATAAGCATTGGCCCTTATGGGGATATCAGCGCTTGC